>DASZMF010000204.1:0-4262 GCA_035552035.1 Candidatus Angelobacter sp. | reverse complement strand
GCTACCACTATAAGTACGAGAGTGGACGCGAGGGCGATATGCCGTTGATCGGCTTTTCTCCGCGCAAGCCAGCCATGGTCTTGTACGGCATGGGCGGATTCAGCGGCTCGGACGCGCTGCGCGCCAAACTCGGTTCAGCCGAGAAGGGCTGCCTCTATATCAAGAAGCTGGCAGAGGTTGACCAGAAGGCGCTGGAGACGTTGATTGTGAAATCGGTGGCGGCAATGCGGAAGAAGCATGGGAGTTAGGGAAGATTTAGCCGCAGATTTGCGCAGATGCACGCATGATTTACCCATCAGCTACCCAGCTCTTATCTCGATCCAAGGTTCTTCGCCTATTTTTTCTTGCTCCCTTTACCCGGAGGCTCAGCTACAAGCTGCCACTCGTCTTCATAAATCATAAAGCCGGGGTTATCTGTGCTGATTTTTCTTACATTGATTCCATTCCGTTCCAGGATGACTGCCATCTCCTGAATCCTTAAAATATGCTCAGAGGAGTTGGTCTTGAACCAGCAGACACCGTGGCGAAGAGCGTCTCGTCCGCCTGAGACCGGCTTTTCAAGATTTTTGCCGAACCAGGCGCACAGCTTATTCAGTTCATCAGCATCAGAGCCGGTAATGTCCTGCCACTCTAACGCCAGCGTTACCGCGTGAAAAATTCCTCTTTCAATGTCACGCTCCTCGCCCTTGCCGATCACAAAGCGAACATATTCCCGCTTTTCCAGCGGATCGTGGCGTTCCATGATAAAGCGCTCATCCTCGGTCTCAACGAATGCGAGGCGTCCAGGAATACAAGAGAGCACAGTCCCAATGCCACGTCCGACGATTTTCTCCAGAGCATCCAGGAGTGGCAGCTCTTTTTGATCAAGAGCAGAATGCTCAGAGCTTAGATAGACGATGCTGGGAGAATGCCGTTTTTGCAACTCGCTGGCGATGTTGCCAACAAAGAGCTGATTGCTGGAAAGGGCCAGACGATACTTGGGGTCAAAGTCCTTAAAGTGTGCGAGCTGGTTGGTGAATTTATGGCGCAGGCGCGGGTTGGAAAGTATTTCGCGGTAACGATCGCGCTTGCTGCGTTTGATAAACGCGGTGAGTAAATGCTCGCTGTGCACGAAAAAGAGTGTAACGCAGAACTCTGTTGGTTCGACTCTGCTTGGCGCTTCGCTGGCGTTGCGCGCTGGCCTACGGCAGTAAGGAAGGAATCTTTTCTTAGTTTACCCGGCACTTATTCCTCAGCGCGCGTTGCGCACCCTCGGAAACGTACCGGGCTATTATCGGTCGTCCCGTGAAGCGCGGGACTGGGGCGTCGCGGGCGGCTAATGCTGGTTTAGTTTCTGCACTGCCTTGCTGAGAGCTGCTTGCCGCGCCGGGCCATGCTCTTTGGCTGCTTCAAAAACAGTCTCGCCTTTGTTATTGCGGACCGTGAGATCCGCGCCGTACTTCAAAAATAATGGTATGGCTGTGTCGTCCACGGTGGTAAAAATCGGCGTCTCACCATCTTCATTTCGTGCGTTCACGTTGGCACCCAGCTTTAATAGCTCTTCTTCCACATCGGGCAGAAACGTTTCATGTAATGCTGTATTGCCTCGATTGTCCCGCCCATTTACGTCAGCACCTGCCTCAACGAGCAACCGCAGGCATTTCAAGCGGGCTCCGTCTTTGTCTCTAAAACTGTATGTCACCGCTGCAATAATAGCGCTTTTTCCCTGATAATCCCTTGTTTCCAGCGCAGGTCGATAACGCAGAATTTCACTCACCATTTCAGGATTCCCCGAGTCTGCGGCCTCGATCAATATGCTTCCTGTACCCGCATGCCCCATGTTCATGCCACCGCCGTATACCGTGATTACAGATCGACTTAGGTCGGCGTTTGGATTGGCGCCATAGATGATTAAAGCGCGAGCGGCCTCTACGTTTCCCATACGCGCTGCTGCAGCCAGGGCCAGGTCTTTATCTTCCTGATCATTTTTACTCGCTCTCGCATCCATGAGCACTTGCAGCAGGTCAGGGTAATTACTGGCAGTGGTAAGCCACCCCTCGTGCTGAAAGGGAGGAACCATATAAGGCTCTTTCATTCTGGGAGGAGGCAAAGGAACCAGTGGCACACCAGCTTCCAACAGCTCCCGCACAGTCTGCGTCTGGCCACGGGTGGCGGCTTCTTTCAACATGGTTTGCGCTGCAAATGTGTGGAAGTTGAACCTTTCAGCTTTCAAGGCTGCTACCAGACCGCTGGTGCTATTGATCCAGCGATCCGTTCTTGCCAACTCATCCACTTGATCTTCCAGACTCTCGATGACTGCAGGCATTCCCTCCCATGAACCCATGTAGTCCTCTACTTCTTTCCTATGGCCGTCGATCACAACAGAGAGCATGTAGGTCGGGCAATCTGTAACTCCAGCCCGATAGCTGGCGTCCATGGAATAGAAATCAGCAGCAATGAATTTCTGTGCGAGTGCGCGAACGTCCTTAGGGCTTACCGTGTCTGTATGTTTGCCCGCAGCGCCAACATTCCCATGGCCCTCAAACAAAATGCCCTCAGTGCTAATGGTTACGTTGTAAGCAGGGCAGCTGCCGAAACATCCTGACCGCAGAAGCTTAATGGCGATTCTGGAATCCGGCCGAAGAGCCGGCGCAGCCACATGATGCTGAGGAAATCTCTCCGTCGGAACAAGGTCCATGTACTCCTCAACCTCGGCAGTCACAGGCGCTCCGTTTTCTTCAAACGGGATGAATTTCCATTGCAGTACTTCGGGCTGCAATTGTGGCCAGAACTTCATCAGGTTGTCATCGCCATGGGCTTCGGCTTTTACAACATCGCCAGATGGCGAAACGGTAAGCGTGAGACTAAGCTGATTGACACCTGACTTCATTCCTTTGATAGGAACAGAGCGACGATGGGGCTTAATCTCATGTCCCTGAGCGGCCTGATAGTCATACGAAGGGAGGGGCGGTGTTTCCTGATTTAAAACCGGGAAAACACTGACTGCCAACAGATACACAGAAGCGAAGATGGCACCAATCATAAGCTGTCTCGTGACTCCCCTTTCTGATTAAATCCGGGTTTCTCGTGCCCTCTTTTGATCGTATCCAGGGTGGAATCTTGCACCGGAAGTTTTCAACACCCTGAATTTGACACCGATTTCGCTAGAAACGGGCACCCGGGGTCATGTCAAAACCAAGCCTAAGAAGTACACCGCGCCAGGCAGGCGGCAGAGACAAAGTCATGCCCCAAATAACTCCCCTCCACCTTCCAAAATGGCACTGCTGCCAGTCAGCTTAAGCATTTAGAATCAATTAGAAAGCACCTTGTCCCTTGGGTTTCCCAAGGGGCTGAAAATGGGATAGTCTCAGCTTACGTATCACCGCCAGCACAGTCCAAGTAATTGCTATGAGAGAGGATTACTGAGGACTGAATAGATGCCCGCCGAATCAGTATTTGCAAGGGTTGCGGCAGGCGCGAGCGGTGTTACGAGCTCCCATTCTTCCGGAGAGATGGTGAGTCAAGCCCTAAGTCGAGTACACGACAGTGAGCTGATACGCGCTGCCCAACGCGGCGACCGCGCGGCTTTCGAGTCATTGGTGCGCCAATATGACCAGGCTGTGCTGCGTCTGGCCATGCACCTGACCGGCTCAGACGCGGACGCGCATGACATCTACCAGGAAGCTTTTCTCAAGGCCTACCGGCATATTGGCAATTTCAGGTTTGAGTGTTCGTTTTACACCTGGATCTATCGTATTGTGACCAATCTCTGCCTGGACCATCTAAGAAAGCGGCAGACGCGCAAAGAAGATCCGCAGATGGTGATGGATTCCAGCGGACAGCCTGTAGATGTGCTGGAGCGCGTGTCTGATGACCGTGCGGGAGCGAATCCGGAGCGCGACCTGATGCGGCGCGAGCTGGGTGCAAAGATCAACGTGGCGTTGGGCAAATTGACGCCGCGGGAGCGCATGGTTTTTGAATTGAAACATTATCAGGGACTCAGGCTGAGGACGATTGGCGAGATGCTGAACACAACGGAAGAGACAGCCAAGAACACGCTCTTTAGGGCGACGCAGAAGTTGCGGGCGGCGTTGGGCGGGATGAGGTAAAAGCAGCCGTTAGCTTTTAGCCTTTGGCTTTTGGCTTTGTTTGAAAGGTGTAAGCGGTTTGGAAGACCTCAGAGAATTATGGGCTGAGATGAAGATGCAGCTGTAAAGAAGTTATGAAATTGATTGCTGAAGACTAAAGGCTAATGGCCAATTGCTAAGAACTAAGCACTAAAT
>DASZMF010000203.1:0-7897 GCA_035552035.1 Candidatus Angelobacter sp. | reverse complement strand
GCTGGGGCGTCAACTTGACGGCATATTATAGCCGACCCGCTGAGACCATCATGGAGACGTGACCGGCCCAAAAACAACTGTGCGAAAACGAACAGGCCGAAAGCAGGATGCTGTCAAGATGGCCTAATTCGCAATTGATTAATGCGGAGAAATGCCCTATCTTCTACCATCGCCGTATAGGCGGAAAGCATTTTTAGATCATTGAAAATTTAGCTATACGCCGTTAGCTCTTGGCCCGGCAGCCCTTCGGCAGAAGAACAAATCTAAAAACCTCGCCGCGCGGGGGCGACACAAGAACGTTGCCGGACATTGAGACGCTGCTCAACACTACGCCAAACGAGCTGTGATGGCTGAAACCTACGCCAATATGGGATGACATTGGGATGACTCCTCTCAAGTGCATGCCAAATTGGGATGGGTATGGGAGGGGGAGGGGTGTCTGCTATTGGTGGGAACTGTGAATCTTCATCCGTTGGTCACGGGCAAAGCTTGGTGTTTGCCTGAAGTTTCCGCCCTGGCGATTTCCAGTTCTTCGCGCACCATTTCAGACACCAGTTCCGCGAAGGTGGTACGGGGTGTCCAGCCAAGTTTTTTTCTGGCCCTGGCGGCATCACCCAAAAGATTATCAACCTCGGCTGGGCGGAAGTAGCGCGGATCAATCGCCACAATCCGTTTGCCGGACTTGGAATCAAAGCCTTCTTCGTTGAGGCCTGTTCCCTGCCAGCGCAGAGTCATGCCCAACTCTTTGGCTGTGGCGCCGACAAAATCGCGCACGGAATGCTGCACACCGGTTGCGACCACGAAATCCTCAGGGGCGTCCTGCTGCAGCATCAGCCACATGGCCTCGACATAGTCGCGGGCGTGGCCCCAGTCGCGTTGGGAATCCATGTTGCCAAGGTAGAGGCAATCCTGCAGTCCCAGTTGAATGCGCGTGAGCGCGCGAACAATCTTGCGCGTAACAAATGTCTCACCGCGCACCGGGGACTCATGATTAAAAAGAATGCCGCTGCAGGCAAAAATGCCGTAAGCATCGCGGTAACTGGCGGTAATCCAATGAGCATACAGTTTGGCCACGCCATATGGCGAGCGCGGATAAAAGACGGTTGACTCTGACTGCGGAACCTCCTGCGCTTTGCCAAACATCTCAGAGGTTGACGCCTGGTAGAACCGCGTCTTGTTTTGCAGGCCAAGAATCCTGATGGCTTCCAGCATGCGCAGCGGCCCCAGTGCGTCTGACTCAACCGTGTATTCCGGCTGCTCAAAAGAAACAGCCACATGACTCTGCGCCGCGAGATTATAGATTTCGTCAGGCTCAACCAGCTGGATGGTGCGCATCAGGCTGCTGTAGTCAGTCGCGTCACCATAATGGAGGAAAAAACGGCAGCCTTCAGTATGCGGGTCCTGGATTAGATGATCGATTCGCCCTGTGTTGAAGGAGGAAGAACGGCGGCGAATGCCATGCACTTCATATCCCTTCTCCAGAAGGAGCGCGGCCAGATAGGAGCCGTCCTGGCCGGTTACGCCAGTGATTAATGCCCGCTTAAGCGCCATGCATTCTCTCCATCGTCATTTTCCAAAACGCGCAAGCTTGCGCACGATTGGTGAAATATTTTTTGTGTAGATTGCTCAAATATTTTATTGCAAGCACGGTCATACGCGAAAGAGATGAGACGCGGTATTTGCTGCAGGGCACTGATTGTGTGGATCAGTGTCCTGAGCCCTTAAATACGACGGGAATTGTCTTGAACAGGATCCGCAAGTCCAAAAGCACATTCCAGTTTTCAATGTATTCAAGGTCGAGTAAGACATTTTTTTCAAAAGAAGGATCATGGCGCGCGGTGACCTGCCAGAGGCCAGTGAGGCCGGGTGTAACGTCAAGCCGGCGGAAATGCTCTAAATCATATCGTTTGAAATCATCTTCAGGATGCGGCCTAGGTCCAACAATGCTCATGTCGCCCTTGAAAACGTTGAATAGCTGAGGCAGTTCATCAATGCTGTATTTACGCAGGAAGCGTCCGAGGCGGGTAATGCGGGGATCGTCCACGATTTTGAACGTAGCACCGTTGCGCTCATTCATGTGCATCAGGCCGTTCTTGCGGGCGTCAGCATCCACCACCATGGTGCGGAATTTATAGCAGCGGAATTTGCGGCCTTTGCGGCCTACGCGCCAGGCTTTATAGAGGATCGGGCCTGGGGAATCCATTTTTACCGCGATGGCTGTTACCAATAAGAGCGGAGAAGTAAGAACCAGCGTTACTGTGCTGATGAAGAGATCCATTAGCCGCTTGACGAAGAGGCCAAGAGCGGGAATGGGCTGGCGATTCAACTCCAGGACCGGCACCGAGCCGATGTAATTCATTCCTGCGCCAATCGCGAGACCTCCGTAAAGGTCAGGCACCACTTTCACGCCAATGCGCTGGCGTCTGGCTTCAAGAACAATTCGTACGACCAGATCACGGCTGATGGAAGGAGTGAAATAAATTTCATCAATAAAATTTTCCGTCAAAATCCGCGGCAGATCGTCCGGAGTTCCCAGGCCATAGGGCCGGGCTCCAGGTTCCCAGTCCACAAATCCGCAAAAAGTTTTTCCCAGATGCATGTGGCTCTGCAGGTAGCACCGGAAAGCCTGCCCAACTTCTCCACTGCCCACAATCAGAACATGCTGGTTGCCAATGCCGCGCTCAATTCTTTTAACGTTGTAGCGCTCCATCACGTAGCGCAGGCAAAAAACGCCAGCAAGACTAAAGAGCGGTGTGGTAGCCACAATCAGCCTGGGCACCGCTTTCTCTCCAGCAATAAAAACAATCATGATGGAGATCATGGATGAGACCATGAAGCCTTTCAGAATTCTTCCGCGGGCCACGCGCGCAGAACGGATAGCGTCTTCAGAATAGAGATTTTGCGCGGCGTTACAAATTACCGTCAAACAAGCATAGGTAAGAAGAAAAACGAATAAACGAACCGCCGGCGTGGTGGAGACATCAACCGATGAAACACCCAGCAATTCGCCTAGAAAGTCGCGTCCGGAATAAGCCACATAGCCAGCCACAATTACGATCAGGGCTTCCAGCATGGCCACGGCAGCGCCCAGGCCCGTACCTTTTTCATGCGCAAGCGAACGATGGATCTGTGTCCCGGAAAAGTGCGACACTTCCAAGAGATTGGCTTGTTCTTTCACTACCTCTTGTGTAGACACCATTGCCTCCTGACTGTGTCTGTGTTCATGCCTGCGATGTCTCTTCTGGCTTTCCTGCACGGCGCTGCAAGATACCTCTAGCGGAGCTCATGTCCTTCATGCCGCCATGAAAAATATGCGCAATCAGCATTCGCCTGGGGTCGTCATGGTCCCAACGCTCCCACCAGTCTTTGAGTAGATTACCCAGACAGGCCAAAATGATGCCCAGCAGAGTACCCACCAGAAGAATTAGCTTCCATGAAGGTTTCTTCTTTTCTGGATTTGAAGCGGAATCAAGGACCTTAACCGATGGAATTTCCTTGGCTTCCTGGATTCTTGCCATCTCATACTGCTGTGTAAGCAATTCCACGACCGTTTCGCGGATTTTCGTATTCCGGAACAAATCCGCCCACTTAACTCCGAGCAAAGGCAGATTTTTCACAGAAGGATAGGGACTGGTTGGGTCCTGAACGCTGGAAGCAGCGCCGGAGTTGATCTTCGCCAACGCCCGTTCCAACTCATTCACGTGGGCCTGAATGCTTTTTACGCGAATGTTCTCGGCCGTATACGTTTGCTTAAGTCCTTCCAGCTGCGCCTGGTTTGCAATCAATTCACCCTGCAGCCGGGCAGCAGCTTCCACCGTAACCTTGGTTTGCTCGGGGACATCCAGCGCCATGTTCGAACTGGCAAACTGGCTGAATTGCTGTTCTGCGTCATGCAGGTTTTTACTTTCGTCTGCCAGACGGCCCTCAATGAAAATGCGCTCTCTCCGCGCGGCTGACGTGGAAACTTTGGCCATTACGGAGCCGAGTTCCTCCACGTATGCATTCGCCAAGTCCGTGGCCAGCGCAGCGTCACGATCATGTACTGAGATGCTGATTACGCCGCTTTTTTTATCTTCAGCAAGCTCCGTTCTTGAGGACAACTTCTTGCGGGCATCTTCCCAATATTTCTCGCCATATCTTTCCCGCAGATTGAAATGCTCAATCAGATGGTCCTGCACCGTGCGGCTGTCGAGCACTTTTGTAAAGACCGCTCCAGTGCTCTTAACTCCCATCATGTCCCCTGCCATTCCAGCTAGTCCTGGGGATTTGGTAAGAGCTGGCAACAGTGCAGCCAGGCCAGATCCACCGCCATCAGGCGGCATGATTTGCGCGGTACTCTCGTATTTGGGATAGCGCCACGCCACACCCGCAGACAGGACGAAAGCCAACGCGGCCCAGCGCCCAATTTGCCAACGTTGTGACCACAACCGATAAACAATATCGATCCAGCCCAGGGACAGGGGAGCATCCATGGACAATGGGTGTCCATTTGCTTCACTACTCAGAACTTCCCTATCGGCTTCGCTTAGCGGCATCCGCATGCCTCCCGCACTTTATCCAAAGCGAGCCTCAGCATCCTGTTTTGTTTTTTCAAAATTTTCAGCGGACCAAGTTTTTGCACTTCCAATGGACGCCCAATCCCCTTCTAAAACATCTTAAACGTCTTCCAAAATATAAAGTTGCAGAACAAATGACAACCAGTGTCTCTCGCACCTATCCAGGAACCTGTACTCGGATTTCCTGATTCCAGTTAAACCATCCCTCGTTGCAGTGCAACTTCGTAACCATTCAGCTTACTCCAACACACGGACTATTTCAGCTGAAAGGCAAACAGCTTACGAACCCAAATTATAAACCTGTTGCACGATGATCTCCATCTGCATGCAGGCCCTAGCACTAAAGAGGCTGTACTCTCGCCTTGTATCCGTCTGGAGCAATACACCACAAAATTGTGTTAAAAGGCCACACCAGCCAAAAAGTTTCCCAAATCCGAAATCAGTCATAGTTTTGAAGTACATGCTTTAAAGATGCAAGATGTGCGGGTTGCAGAATGTGCTATCAGATAAATCATAGGTTCCTAATGTGACCCGAACTATTGATAGCAAGCATTTTGTATTCTGATTTGACGATGGAACCTGTTTGAATAGATACTGAAAAAGAAGAATCCCAAGTAGCTGGTATAAGGGATTTGTTTGCTTGGAGAAAAGCAAGAAACATGCAAATCTCTGTAATTGGTTCAGGCTATGTGGGTCTGGTTGCAGCAACATGCTTCGCGGAATTGGGCCACAATGTAATATGCGTCGACAATGATGCAACGAAAGTTGCCGCGCTGAATGCGGGCGAAACGCTGATCCACGAGGATTGTCTGCAGGAATTGTTAAGCCGGCATCGTGGCACCCGAATTACTTTTTCAACTTCCATTCAAGAAGGCACGCGCAACGCGGCCGTGGTTTTTATCGCCGTGGGAACGCCTTCTGCCGACGATGGTTCTGTCGATCTTTCTTTCGTGGAATCTGTAGTGCAATCGCTCTCCACAGAGATGAATGGCTATAAAGTCATTGTGGAGAAAAGCACGGTCCCGGTCCACACGAGTGAATGGATTCAGAATGCCCTGGCTGCTAAAGGCCGCGCGAAAAACGAATTCGACGTGGTTTCCAACCCGGAATTTCTGCGTGAAGGCACCGCAGTTACTGACTTTCTTTATCCTGACAGAATTGTTGTAGGCGTGAGCACAGAGAGGGCTGCCAATATCATGCGCGCAATCTACGCGCCTCTGATGGATGGCTCCTATGCACACCTTTCCAGCGCTGTTCCACGGCCAGAGCGTGCCCGGCCTCTTCCCATGTACATTGAGACGTCGCCACACAGCGCGGAGTTGATCAAGCATTCATCGAATGCGTTTCTGGCATTGAAGATCTCTTTCATCAATGCTGTGGCAAATTTCTGTGAATCTGTGGGCGCAAATATTGAGGAGGTCTGCAAAGGCATTGGCAGTGACAGCCGCATCGGCCCCGATTTTCTGCGCGCCGGCATTGGCTACGGTGGGTCATGCTTTCCCAAAGACGTAGCCGCGTTTCGAGCTGTAACCCGCGATTTTGGCTATGAATTTCCCCTGCTCGATGAGATCAAGCGAATCAACGAAGAGCAGCGCGTCAGATTTGTCCGCAAGGTCCGCAGTGCGCTGCGGACGATCAAGGGTAAACGCCTGGCTGTGCTTGGACTGGCCTTTAAGGACGGAACAGATGATGTGCGCGAATCACCCGCAATCCAGGTGATTGAGCAGCTTCTGGAAGAAAAGTGCCAGATCATAGCATTTGATCCGGCGGCAATGGACCGCGCCCGGCAGATACTGAACGATAGAATTACATACGCAAATGATGCTTACGAAGCCGCCAAGGACGCCGATGCACTGCTGATTCTGACCGAATGGAAAGAATTCGCGAACCTGGATCTTGTTCGCATTAAGCGTCTTCTGCGCTCCCCGGTTGTGCTCGACGGTCGCAACGTCTTCTCGCACGTGGAGATGGCGGAAGCCGGGCTCAGCTATCACAGCATTGGCCGGCCAACGCTTGAAGCGTCCCACAGTTTACTGAAAAAGGGACACAGCGCCAGATAGCCGTGCCCGCTGTATTTATCTGTGAAAACGCAAAAGAATAAATCTTCTAAAATCCTGCCGGCTGGCAGGATTGCGCCAGATATCTCACCTGCCCTTCCGCCTATCGCTCATGCAGCAGAAGTTTTCAGCGGCACGGAAATTGAAGTTCGAGATTGCGTCCTCGAAAATCTCGAATTGACCGGCTTGTCACCAGGATCGATCCTCTTTGAAAACTGCATCCTTAAGCGCATCAACTTCACCCGGAGCAAACTTTCAGGACTGCAATTGAAAGATGTGCGGCTGGTGGAGTGCGACTTTGCCAACGCCGAGGCCACAGCGCTAAAAATGGTGAGAGTGGAATTCCTGACTTGCCGCTTGACGGGATTCCGTATGATTGAAGCTGAGTGCCAGCATCTATTGATTTCCGCGGGCGACGCCGCTTACGCGCAATTTCGCTTCGGCGTTTTCAAGACCAGTGAATTTGCTTTCTGCAACTTTAGTGAAGCGGACTTTCACGGTTCAGACCTGCGCGGCGCCATTCTGAAAAGCTGTGATTTAAAGAACGCGGAAATGACCGGCGCGAAACTGGAAGCAGCGGATTTTCGCGGCTCCAATGTCGAGGGACTTGTTGCCCGAACGGAAGACTTGAAGGGGGCAATCGTTGATCCAGCCCAGGCCATGATATTTGCCGAACTCATGGGGCTGAAGATTCGCTAGGCAATTGAGTAGCACAGAAAATCCCCACCTGGGCAACGAAGCTCACCAAAAGAAAAAGACCTGCCTCCAGGGCAAGCCTCTTCTTCTACTTATTTATCTATTTTATCTACGAATCGCTGTGGCGCTATCCCGGGTTCTTACGCATGAAAAGCTCCCAGTCCTGAAAACAGCGGCGTCTTAATTTCCGGCCCTGGCGTAACGAATCCTCTGCTGCTTACAAAGTTTGTTTATTGTCCACGGCAACTATACGCAGTTCGCTCGTATAACGCTGGCCGTTTATGTCTGGCAGCCAGGCCTGCGTAGGCGAGGGCAGCATCTCTGAAACATCCACGCTGGCATCGGGCAAATTTTCTGCAACCGTCCGGCGAACCATTTTGGAGAATATATCGACCAGAATCGGGCTATCGAAATCAAGATAAGCAGGTTTACCCTCCAACGGTACCTTGAAAAATACAAATCGCGGAATTCCATTCGCTTGCGCCCATTTTCGCGCCTGCAAAAATCGCTCCGCCGAAGTGGTGCATGAAGCAAATTCCAATGTGGTGGGCACAAAGGACCAGGATTCACGTTTAATGACCAGCCGGT
>DASZMF010000202.1:0-9332 GCA_035552035.1 Candidatus Angelobacter sp. | reverse complement strand
CCATGCTGCAGGGAATCACGATCATGGCGTCAGTGGGATACGAGCCGCTCGCCACGTTGCCGCCAATGTCGTCATTATTCTGGGCCTGAATTTTTTTTGACTCTGCGCCAATGAGCTGCTGAATCAGGTTGTTGCGGCCCTTGATGCCAAGTTCTTCAGCAAATACGCGCAGCGCATTATCTGACGCAATAAAATTCACAGTCTTTATGCGCTCGTCGCGTTCGGCTGCCTGCAAAAACGCGCGTACAAACAGCGCGCCACTCGCTCCGGTGGCGGCCACCGTGAGTACATGGGCTGTCGGATGTAACGGATTCGGCATCTAAGGGTGTAAGGTCTGGGTTACAGAATTTATGCAACAAGACTCATGTTACAGGATTCACGTTACAGACTAAACCAAACTGAGAATAGGGAGGCGCCTGCGCTTAAGTCAAGCTGGTAGTGCTCAAACTGGTACTGCTGAAGCTGATTTTTACAACTGGCACTTTTGAAGTCGGGCCTTGCAATGGGTAGCGGATTCTCAATTCGCGCACGGCGTCGCACAGCGGCGCAGCAGCTTGCCCTGCTGCAAGTGAAACGCGAGATCAGCGCCACCGACCCGCATGGCCGCCTGAAATATATCCGTGATTTTAGCGAAGCCTTTCGCGACTACCGTCGCACTCTCACCGACGCCGAATTGAAGCAGCAATATTCCACGGCAGACATTATTCTGCTGGGTGATTACCACGCTCTGGCTGCTTCGCAGGAATTTGCCGCGGCATTAATGAATCAGCTGGCGCAGGGTGGACGCCCGGTGGTGCTGGCGCTGGAAATGGCTTACAGCCGCGATCAGTTTGTTCTGGATGAATGGCTGCGTGGCGAAACGAGTGAAGACGAACTGCGCCACGCTCTCCGCTATGACGATGAATGGGGCTATGACTGGGAACCATTCGCGCATCTGCTGCGGCAGGCCCGCAAATATGGCTGCTCAATTTATGGGATTGACCGGAAGCCGCGTGGCAACATGCGAAAGATTGCGGCGCGTGATCGGCATGCCGCGGAGCAGATAGCGCAGATCCGCCGGGCACATCCCGGAGCGCGCGTACTCACACTTTTTGGTGAGGCCCACCTTGCGCCAAACCATCTGCCGCAGTGGCTGCGCGCGTTGCGTCCGCAGGACCGCGTGCTTACCGTGCTGCAAAATCTTGACGAGCTTTATTGGAAGGCTGCGGGCGAACTGAGTGATAGTGTTCACGGCGTACAGGTAGCGGACGATGTGCTTTGCGTCTTCAATGCCACACCGCTGGAGAAGTACGAGAGCTATCGCATATACATTGGCAAATGGCGCACCGCGCCCAGCCAGCCAGATCTTGCGCCCACGTTTTATAACCTGGTAGATACATTCCTGCGTTCCATGGGGCTGGAACAATATTCGCCAGCCACGGGCAGCCACCCCAGTGCGCTGATTGAGGATTATCCCGAGGTCTATCTGCGCGCTGGTGAGAAAGATTTTGACAAGCTGCTGGCGAGCAGAAAAATTCCTGTGGCGGAGCGACGGCCTGTACTCAATAAATTACGCCAGCAGGGCTGTGCTTATTCGCCCAAGCATAATCTGTTGCTGATCCAACGTTTCCAGCTTGCGAATGCCGCAGAAGAAGCGGTGCGGTTTGTGCAATATGAATGCCGAGGCGCGGCCTGTGCGAATGGCCCGTGGGCCGGCAGCTCACACAAAGACCAGTTTTATTTTGACGTGATCGATCGCGCTTTTATTACCTTTGGCGCGCGGGTGCTGTTGCCGCATTATCCGGTGCGCAGGCAGGCGGATTTTCGCGCGCTTTACAGGCAGCGGCCTGCCGATGAGCCGACCGCTTTTACTGCACGCGAGCACAGAGAGATGGCCGAGTTTCTGCTATTGCATAAAGAAGAGGAAGCGCAGGCGCGTCTGCGGGCTGAGTTACCGCGCGTGATCGCCACGGGCATTGCTTCTTCAGGCACAAGGCGGGAGTTTCTGGTCAATAACCTGGGCGCAATGCTCGGCGTGGAAATGCATGAAGCCTATCTGGCGGGTGCGCTGAGTAAAAATTATCTGCGGTCACTCTTCTTCCGCAAAATCCATCTGCCCGGCGTGGCCAGAAAGACGTACTTCGAACTGGCGCGCAAAGTGAATCCGGCGCAGGGGAAGCTATTCAATTGAATTGGCAATTCGTTAGATCCTGGTACCGATACAACAAATAACTTTGCACAGCGATTGATGATTTTTCGAAGAGATGCATTGCGCAAATTCTTCCTTAAACGGAATGAAGTCATCCTTAAGAAATGCTTTAAGACCGCCCATTCTGCTAAACCGATCTATCCAGGCTTGTTCTACATCTAGATCGGCAGGGCCGTTAAAGGAAAGTTCTTTATCTTCTAAAACGAGAGATGTAACGCTGAACCCATTGTTTTCTAGGATGCTCTGAATTTTCCTGCCAGCCCTGAAGTCGTAACGTTTCTCTCGAAATGCCTCTTCATAAAACTCATGGATAGTACTGTGTGTTTTAGCGGATAGAGGCCTATGCCCCAGCAGATCGTCCATATCCACGATACACACCCAAGCCTTATTTTTCAGGAGTGCTGCCCACCTGGAGAATACGTCCGCAAAGTCAGTGAAGTATGCCGCCGTAAAACTACACCACAGCCCGTCATACACTCCCAAAACCAAATTGAGAGCACGTAAATCCTGCTTTTCGAACGTGCATTGCGAGTAATCTTTTTTCGCTGATAATAGGAGTTCAGGATTTCCATCCACTCCGGTAACGGAAGCCCCTCGATTGAAGAGTGCAGCAGAAATATCTCCGGGACCGCAACCTAAATCCAATACATGCTGGCCCGGAGCAATGGGACATTGAGATAAAGCGCTGTTCCAGTCGCGCCAAGCGTACTGTTTTCTGTATTCATCTACTAGTGCCATAGAGAGAATTATTCTAGCTCTGTTTTCTCCGTGCCTCTGTGTCTCCGTGGTGGCTTTTGCTTTTAGTGTTACTCTGAACATTCATGGATACGGCGTCCCTCCGCAAATTACTTCAGCAGGTTCGCAGTGGCGCAAT
Organism: Candidatus Angelobacter sp.; assembly: GCA_035552035.1. Lineage (GTDB taxonomy): Bacteria > Acidobacteriota > Terriglobia > Terriglobales > Acidobacteriaceae > Angelobacter. The sequence continues at coordinate 6,270 of DASZMF010000202.1, read as the reverse complement.
CTCGCCTGACGAAGGTGTCGCCCAGTTGCGGCACATGCCTTTTGAAGACCTGGGATTTGCCAAGGTGGACCACCATCGGCGCGTGCGCTCTGGCATGCCGGAGGTCATTTTCTCGCAGGGCAAAACTCCTCTTCAGGTGGCAAAGATTTTTAAGAGTCTGGCTGCACAGGGCGGCAATGTGCTGGCGACGCGAGCTTCTGCAGAGCATTTTCGCGCGGTGAAAAAACTGATACGCAAGGCTGAGTACCACGAGATGGCTCGGGCCATTACGCTCACGCAAGACAAAACCGCTTATGGCAAAGGCACCGTCGTAATTATTTCCGCGGGCACCAGTGATATTCCTGTGGCAGAAGAAGCGCTCGTCACCGCGGAGATTATGGGCAATGAAGTGGCGCACTTGTATGACGTGGGCGTGGCTGGGATTCATAGGCTGCTTTCATCCCGGGACATTTTAGATAAAGCCAGGGTGATTATTGTGTGCGCGGGCATGGAAGGCGCGCTGCCCAGCGTGGTGGGTGGACTGGCGCGCGTGCCGGTGATCGCCGTGCCCACGAGCGTGGGCTATGGTGCGTCATTCAATGGACTGGCTGCGCTACTGGGTATGCTCAACTCTTGTGCGTCCAATGTGAGCGTGGTGAATATCGATAATGGTTTTGGAGCAGGCTACGTGGCTTCAATGATTAACCGACTCTAATTCTCGCTGAAACTTTCCTCCACGTTTTCGCGCGAGTTGCTCTTGTCTGCAAATTCCTTGCGCTGTCTTGCCACAAAATTGAGCAGCTTCGCTCACAAAAGTAATGTCAATGCAAGAACTACATTTACATTTCAAAATTTTTTCTTATGCAACACACAAAATGTAGGCTGCGTCTTATAAGCAGGTATAGAATCTGCGATAACTGAGGGCCTGCGGACCATCGCAAGGGGAAGTTTCCCAGCCGAGGCACATAATGAACGTTCACGTTAGTTATAAAGCCAGCAAAACCCCCGATGTGGAACACGAATTTCAACATCAACTGCAAAAGCTTGAGCGCCGGTTGCAAATCTTTAAGCCAGACCTGGTGCATCTCCACGCAGTTGTGGAACAGCAAAAAAATCACAGCGCAACCATGTCCCTGAATCTGCGTTTGCCTTCCGGACAAATGATGGCGCAGCGATCTGGCGAGAACGCGCTGGCGGCGGTGAAGTCTGCATTTGCCGATTTGCTTTCACAGGTAACAAAACACAAAGATCTCTTGCGCGGACACTGGACGCACAAATCCTTGCGTCGGCAGGGACGAGGCAGGTTGACCGAGATGCCGTTGCCAATTGAGCCATTGATGGCGGCTGAGAAATCATTGGCTAAAGAAAATGTGCAGGCACAAACGCTCCATGAATTTGTGCAGCAAGGGGCTGTGTCTGAATTGCATGGTTCTTCCGGCAAGACAGATGCCGCTGTACTGGCCGATGTGGAATTATGGTTAAGCGGCAACCTGCGGGCGCTGGAAGAATTTGTTGACCACGAATTGAATTTTCAGGTGGAGGCAGAGCAGATTCGCGAAGACCAGATTTCGCGCGAGGAAGTGATTGATGAAGTCATTGTCCGCGCGCTCTCGCATGAAGACAATCGGCAGCAACTGCTTTCACTGGAGAGCTGGTTTCATCGGCTGGCGGTGCAGGCGATCCGGCATTTGATCCATTCCAATGCGGATACGGCCAGCATCTCACTGGATGCGCCTGCGGGAATTCAGAACGTAACGGGCAGCGACGAGAACGTGCTGCAGTACCACCAGCCGGATGACAGCCTGCCGGAAGAAAGTATTATTCGCGATGAAAGCGTGCGAACGCCGGAAGAGATCATGGCGGGCGATGAGATGGTGGCGCAAGTGGATGTTGTACTGCGCGGCGTGCAGACGCATGACCGCGAGGCGTTTATTCTCTTTACGCTGGAAGGCTTCACCGTGGATGAAATTTCACGGCTGGCCGGTAGGCCTGCGGACCAGGTGCGCCAGTCTATCCACGATGCGCGCACGCATATACAACAGAAGTTACCTACGCAGAACCAGCTGCGACGAAGCCTGCTACACCACTCCCGAGTTGCCTGATTCATAAAGATGGTTTATGAAACCGTTTCACAAAATTTATAAAAGCATTTCATTACTTCATGAGGAGCTCCCGCGAAATGATTACACGCGACGAAATTCGTCAGCTTGCGCAAGTTGAGTCAAAAGAAGAATGTGCCATCAGCTTTTATTTTCAGCCACACGCGCCGCAGAATAAAACGCATCGCGAAGACGCGATTCTGGTGAAAGACCTGGTGCGCGACACATTGCGCAAGGCCGAGCACAATGGCAATCATGCCGCGTTGCGGGAGGACCTGGCAAAGATCCTGCAAATTGCCGAAGGACTCCATGGCAACCATTCGCGCGGCAAGGCGATTCTTGCCTGTCGCGAGCAGGGCATCTGGCGCGAGGTGGATATTCCGTCGCGGCTGGAGTACTCGCAGATCACGGTAAACTCGCGGTTCCATCTGCGTCCGCTGGTGCATGCTTATGCGGGATTGCCGAGTGCCTGCATTGCTCTGGTCAATCGCAAGAAGGCGCGTCTTTTTGAGCTGCAGGAAAATGAGATTACGCAGAAGCCTGAGCTGGAGTTTGGCCCGTCACCGCACGTGCCTCGCAGCGATGGCTTTCAGGGCTATGAAGCGGGACATCGCGAGCGCCATGTTGAGAACCAGGTAATGCAGCACTTCAAGATGTTTGCCGAGTCACTGCTACTGCTTTCGCATCGAGAGAAGTTTGAGACGCTGCTGATTGGCTGCCAGGCTGACTCATGGCCGGAAATCGAGCCACATCTGCAGAATGGGTTAAAACAAAAACTGCGCGGACATTTCCCGATTGATGTTTCCTCTGCAACGCCGGAAGAAGTAAGGCAGCATGCTGTGCGGATACTTACAGAAGCGATGCTGACTAACCAGATGGAACTGGTGAGCGAGGTAATGGGCGAAGCGCAACGCAATGCCCACGGTGCTTTGGGTTTGCGGCATGTGTTGAATGCTCTGGAACGCCATGAAGTGCAGACGCTTTTGCTGGCGCGCGATCTCAAGGCGGAAGCGGTGGAGTGCCCGAACTGCCGGCATCTGGATACGCGCATGGTAAAGAGTTGCCCGGTATGCGCCCATGCAACGCGCCATCTGGCTGATATTTCTGACGCGCTGGTTGACCTGGCGCTGCGCAACGGAGCGGAGATACGCTTTGTGGACGGCGATCCTCATCTGGAAAAAGCTGGACACGTTGCCGCGCTGCTGCGCTTCCGCGCCGACCAGAACACGGCGGAGATGCTGGCGGGGTAACGCTTCCACACAAAGCTAGAAACTTAGCCGCGAATTAACACGAATTACGCGAATTTGAATTGATTCGTGTTCATTCGAGTGAATTCGCGGCTGATCTTATTTTAATCAGGATCAGGCTAGGCAATCTTTGCTAGTAGCGTAGCGTTGCATCTGTTATCCTTCTGCGTTTCGCCATCACGAAAGTGAGGACCCCATGAAGCGCAGAGATTTTCTCTCCGGACTGGCCGTTACGTCGGCTGCACTGGCCGCGGGCCAAACTACCAAGAGCACGGACGCGTCGCAAAATAAAGACGCGCAACAGAACCTGAAAGTTCCTCGCATTACGCCGGGCAAGAACATCATGATCTCCGCCGCGAATGGAATCACGCCGCGCGGCAACCACCTTGAGGCTGGCTACAAAAAGCTGATCGCAGGCGCAGACACGCTGGAAGCTGCGATTACAACGGTGTCCGGGCCGGAGAATGATCCGGAAGATGACAGCGTTGGTATGGGCGGTCTGCCCAATGAAGATTGCGTGGTGGAACTGGACGCCTGCTGCATGCATGGGCCTTCACGGCGTGCCGGCTCGGTGGGCGCTGTGCGCGACATTAAGAATGTTGCGGCTTTGGCGCGCACGGTGATGGAGCATACCGGCCACGTGATGCTGGTGGGCCAGGGCGCTACACGTTTTGGCGAGCTGATGGGCTTCCAGAAAGAAAATCTGCTCACGGAACACTCGCGCAAGATTTGGCAGCTGTGGAAGGAATACCACTCTGATCTTGACTGGTGGGGGCCCGGCTTTGCTGATCCTAATTTTAAAATTCCGCCGAATTTGGATACGGGATCGTTGCGCGAACAACCACAGATCAAGCGTTTGTATGAGCTGGCGGCGAACATTGGAATTGAAGAAGACCGTCGGCTGGATGCGATCGGCAAGGTACTTGATCCGCCGACCGGAACGATTAATTGCTCAGCGTTGAATGAAAAGGGCGAGATGTCGAGCGTGACCACGACCAGTGGACTTGCCTGGAAACTGGCTGGGCGTTGCGGTGATTCGCCGATTATTGGCGCTGGCTGCTATTGCGATCAGGAAGTAGGCGCTGCGGGAGCGACTGGAAATGGCGAGGAAAATATCAAGATTTGCGGAGCCCACACGATTGTGGAGAACATGCGCCACGGCATGTCTCCGGAAGAAGCGGGCATGGATGCGCTCAAGCGGATCGCGCACAACTACAACAATGACATGTCAAAGCTGATCTATCTCGGCATGCATTTTTATATCCTGCGCAAAGATGGCGCGTACGCGGGAGTTTCCATGTGGTCAGGCTCGGCGGAGCATCCGGTGCGCTTTGCCGTGGCGGATGGCAATGGCGTGGCACGGCATGAAACAGCCAAGGCGATGTTCCAGGGTAGTCCGAAGAACTGGCCGCCAATGCCGAAAGAGCGTAGATAGCAAGAATATTTGCCGCAGATTTACGCAGACGAGCGCAGATAAAACCTTTTGGCCGGAATCAATGCAAGAAACGCATGTGAGTCCGGCCAAAATAGTTAAGTGCTGTGCAATTGAATCAGATCAGTTTTTTATCTGCGTAATCTGCGGCGATTATGCGAAGCGTACTTTTACGTCGGCGCGTTTGGCTAGGTGTATGCTTTCTACAAAACGGACCTTGCCGCTGTGGCGCGTCATTACGATAGAGGATGTGCGATTGCCTTCACCGAAGAAGCGGACACCTTTCATCAGCGCGCCGTCGGTTACGCCGGTGGCGGCAAAGATAATGTGGTTACCGGGCGCAAGGTCTTTGGCGGTATAAACTTTTTTCTTGTCCTTGATGCCCATTTTTTCTACGCGGGCTTCAAGCTCTGGGGTGTTGATGATGAGCCGGGCAAAGATTTCGCCGTTGAGGCAGCGCATGGCTGCTGCGGTGATAACGCCTTCTGGCGCGCCGCCTTCACCCATCACAGCATGAACGCCGGTGCCGATTACGGCTGCAGCGATGCCGGCGGAAAGATCGCCGTCGGTGATCAAGCGTATGCGGGCGCCGGTGGCGCGAATATCGGCAATTAATTTTTCATGGCGCGGGCGATCGAGCACCACGATGACCAGGTCAGCTACGTCCCGGTTCAGAGCGCGGGCAATGCCTCTCAGGTTTTCCGCGACGGGCGCGTCCAGGTCCACAGCGTTTTTGCAGGAAGGGCCGACGACGAGTTTTTGCATGTAGCAGTCCGGGGCGTTCAGCAGTCCGCCCTTTTCTGAAGCAGCGAGCACGGTGATTGCGCCGGGAGCGCCGGTGGCGCACAGGTTTGTGCCTTCCAGCGGATCCACGGCGATATCGACTTCTGGAAACCGTGCGCCGTTGTGCCAGCCTGCGCCGACTTGCTCACCGATATAAAGCATGGGCGCTTTATCGCGTTCGCCTTCGCCGATAACAATGGTGCCGCGCATGGGAACTGAATCCATGGTGGTGCGCATGGCTTCCGTGGCGACAAGATCGGCGCGGTCACGATCGCCGGTGCCCATGGTGTGCGCGGACGCGATGGCGGCTTCTTCTACGACGCGGGCAAATTCGAGCGCCAGTTCAAATTCCATTTGGTTTTCAGTTGTCTTTTTTTCAGTGGTCGCCATGGCGGCCTCCAGTTCTTAGATCAATTTTTGCTCTGTCATTCTGCGCCAGGTCGAGATAAACCCCGTTGTTTCGAGAGAACGCCTTGATGCTGCATTCAAGCCTTTAAGCATTTTCGGGGTCCTTCGACTTCGCGCCCATCACCATGAATTCTGATGACATGAGCCGAGGCGCTTCGCTCAGGATGACAGATTGAAACGTTATTTCTGAAACCTAGAATTACACTCTGGGTTCGCAATCGCCAAAGCTAAAACGCGCTGATGCCGGTTACGTTTTCTCCGATGATCAGGGCGTGAATATCGTGCGTGCCTTCGTACGTTTTTACTGATTCCAGATTCATCA
>DASZMF010000201.1:0-1704 GCA_035552035.1 Candidatus Angelobacter sp. | reverse complement strand
GTAATTATTTATGATAATATTAGGCAAAAAATTAACTAACATGAAAAATTTCAAGAAACAATTACCGGAAAAAAGGGTTCAGCAACTTTATCAGTACGGATTGCAGACCAGCCAGCAAGAAACGACTACGTCGGCCTGCTCGGACCCGACAACGACCTGCACGACGGTCGTAACAACCACACACAATCGTTGATGCGCTGACATTCAGACAAGTTGCCTATGCCGGCCAATCTCATTCACCGGATCATTACCGAAGCCGGAAGGCTGGCCGAACGGCCGCAGCATGAGGCTGTGGCCTGCTTTGGAGAGCTGTCCCATGCATTACGATGTGAATGGGAAGCGCTGCTCATTTCCGACGCTGCGGACCTGGTGTTGCAGCGTCGTTTTAATTATGATTTCCGGCTGTTGAATGATACCGGCCTGCTGCTGGAGCAAGCGGTAACCAATCCTGGTGACGACGATAGCACTGTTGCCGTCATGGACAAACTTGCCGCCTTATGTTGCTATCTGAACGCCCATGGCCGGATCGACGCCATTCCGGAGCATTTCGCCTTCTGCACATACAGCCGCTTGTTTATAGCGCAACTCGAGCCCTTGGCCCGGCAGGCGGAGCAATGCTGCGGTAACGACCCTGAACTGGCTGAACTGCTGTTCGCTTATATCCGGCATATGCAGGACTCGGGCAACCGCTTCCGCCAAACACACCAGGCGTTGCGTTATTTTGCGGGCTGGCTGCGGAGCCTCGCGGCAATCGGCGCCTACCCGGCTGAACTACAACGCAACGAGTTAATACGACGGCTGATTCATGCCAATTTCAACTACCTGCCCTTTATCAGCTATTGCCAGCAAGCGTTGCGCCGCCGGCTGGAAGGCATTGCGCCGGCTGAACAGCTGGCGCTGCTCCGGCTGGAATCGCAGCAGGTAGGGCATTCCTTAACACGACCTTCGGATCCTTTTGATCCGCTCTGGCCATCGGCAGCGGATCTGCTCGGCGGATGGCTCCTCGAGCAGCTTGCCGCGCTGGACCCTGCCAGGCGGCAGCCTGCGGCCATAACCTGCGGAGGGCCGAAGTTTCCACTCAATATTTCGGTGGCCCATCTGGCCTGTTTCTTAAAAGTATTTTATGAAGATGCGGTTACCTCCGCGCCGGCATCCGAGCTGATCCGCTGGGCTAGCCTGCATTTCAGCGCAAAAAGGCAGGGCGATATCTCCGCAAAAGGGCTAGCCAAAGAATTTTATGGTATTAACCAGTTTACCGCTGCACGTGTACGTGACATGCTGCTGCGAATGGCCGGCCACATTACAGCGCGCTATTTCCCGGTAGTGGCTGCAGCAGCTCCATTAATTTATGTTGCTGAAGCCATACGCTTAATTCTTCGAGCCACAGGTGGCTGAATCCCGGGTGGCGGAGCAACTCCGGGACTGACACGTCCTTGATGGCGCCCAGTGTTTGCAAACCCATCTGAAGCGATTGGCTGACAAAATCCGGGCTGAAACCAAGTTCCCCCAGCGGCTTTTCGAGGATTTCCATTGAAAGAGAATTTTATCGAATAAAGGTAACAATTGATTGAACATGTTCCTAATAAGATGTGTCTAATTAGGGGTAACAAGTTTTTTCTGTTTTCTTTTACTTTACGCAATGGCAAATGATCTTCCTGATGGTGGATATGACTACAAGGAATATATGAAACGGGTCGCCCAGCG
>DASZMF010000200.1:0-4167 GCA_035552035.1 Candidatus Angelobacter sp. | reverse complement strand
CTGGGCAAATTTAAAGATATTCTTGCGGCCACCGCAAAAAGTCCGGCCATGCTTTTCTACCTGGACAACTGGCAGAGCGTGGGCCCTGAATCCGAACTGGCTCAGAATGGGCCACAGCGCCGGGTGGGGCCGCGCACACGGTTTTTCCGTCCGCCGCCGCGAGCCAAGAACCGGCCCAGCGGCCTGAATGAAAATTACGCGCGCGAAATCATGGAACTGCACACGCTCGGCGTGGACGGCGGCTACACGCAAAAAGATGTAACCGAACTGGCGAAAGTGCTGACGGGCTGGAGCATTGAGCGTCCGCAGCTGGGCGGCGGCTTCCACTTCAACGAACGCGCGCATGAGCCCGGAGACAAATTTGTGCTGGGCCGCAGAATCAATGAGCACGGCGAAAAAGAAGGCGAGGAGATGCTGGACATACTGGCGCACGAGCCGGCTACCGCCAAATTTATTTCGCGCAAGCTGGCCATGCGTTTTGTCTCAGACAATCCTCCGCCAAGCCTGGTAGATCGCATGGCGGACACCTTCTTAAAGAAAGACGGCGACATACGCGAGGTGCTGCGCACCATGTTCCACTCACCTGAATTCTGGGCAGCAGACGCGTATCGCTCCAAAATGAAGACGCCGTTTGAGTTTGTGGCTTCCGCCGCGCGCGCCTCTGGCGCTGATATTCAAAATGCACTGCCACTGGTGGGCACGCTCAATCGTATGGGCATGCCGCTTTATGGCATGCAGCCGCCCACGGGCTATTCCATGAAAGCGGACGCGTGGGTTAACTCTTCCGCGCTGCTCAACCGCATGAACTTCGCGCTGGCGCTGGGCTCGGGCAAGTTGCCGGGAACGTCGCTGGATCCGCAAATCCTGATTCATGGCCCTGCACCGGCGGACGCGCAAGCGGCATTGAGTAGGCTGGAGCAATCCATTCTGGCTGGTGATGTTTCCGCTCAGACGCATGCGGTGATGCAGAAGCAGTTGAGTGATCCGCAAATTGCGCAGCGCAAGCTGGATGACGCTGACAAGAAACCTAACTACGGCGCGATTGCCGGATTGATTATGGGGTCGCCGGAATTTCAGAGAAGGTAAAAATCAAAAACTTACCACGGATGAACACGGATTTACGGATGATCAAACTTAAGAATGAAAGAGATCAAGATCAAGAGCAAGCGCACCGAGTTCCAACAAATCTTTATTCCTGATCCGTCTTTATCCGTGTTGATCCGTGGTGAGGTTTTGAAAATGAAGCGGGCTAACAGCAGCCTTAGTGGAGTACGAACCATGTCCATCACACGCAGAGTATTTCTAAAAAACGGCGCATTGGCTATTGTGGGTACCAGCATTATTCCCAGCTTTCTCACGCGTGCTGTTTATGCGGCTGAAACTGCGGCTCCGGGCGCCAAGCGGCTGGTGGTTCTATTCCAGCGCGGCGCGGCTGATGGACTGAATATTGTTGTGCCGCACGGTGAGCAGGCTTATTACAGCATGCGTCCGAGCATCGCTATTCCGCGTCCGCGGGTTGGGCTGGAGAGTGCTATTGATCTGGATGGCTTCTTTGGCTTGCATCCTTCCATGACGGCGTTTAAGCCGTTGTGGGACCAGAAACATCTGGCCATTGTGCATGCAGCGGGCTCTCCGGACAACACGCGCTCGCACTTTGACGCGCAGGATTATATGGAATCCGGCACGCCCGGCGTGAAGTCCACGGAAGATGGATGGCTGAATCGCGCGATTGCCGGAGTAAAAGAGCCGGACGCATCACCCTTCCGCGCTGTCGCTATGGGCGGAGCATTGCCGCGCACTCGTGCGGGTTCTGTGCCGGCCATTGCGATGTCTGATATTCGCGGCTTCGCCGTCGGCGGGCGTAATTCTGGTGCTAGCGCCAATGTGGCCAGCAATACTTTTGAGGCGATGTATGAGAAGTCTGTCGATAGCGTTCTGCACGGTACCGGTAATGAAACTTTTGAAGCCGTGAAAATGCTGAAGTCGGCTGATCCGGAAAAGTATGCGCCGGCGGCTGGCGCAAATTATCCTCGCGGACGCTTTGGTGACAGCCTGCGCCAGGTAGCGCAACTGGTAAAAGCGAATCTCGGAGTGGAAGTGGCCTTTGCTGATATCGGCGGCTGGGACCACCATGTAAATGAAGGCAGCACACAGGGGCAGATCGCAAACTTAACGCGTGAATTTTCTGAGTCAATTGCCGCCTTCTGGACTGACCTGGGCGACCTGGGAGAAAACACAGTGATCGTCACGATGTCAGAGTTTGGACGCACGGCCCGCGAGAACGGTAATCGCGGCACAGACCACGGCCATGCCAATGTGATGTTTGTTCTCGGCGGTCCGGTCAAAGGCGGCAAGATGTACGGCCACTGGCCCGGTCTGCAGCCTGGGCAACTTTATGAAGGCCGCGATCTCGCGGTCACAACAGACTTCCGCCAGGTGCTGGGCGAGGCTGTGGCCAATCATCTGGGAAATCCGCAGATCGCCAAAGTTTTTCCTGGCTTTGAGAAGAGCTCGCCCAAGGATTTTCTGAAATATCTTTGAAATATTTCTGAAAATATCTGGCTAGAAATTTCAAATACGGCATACTTTGCACGCAACGGGCACTCCCCCGTTGCGTTCTTCTTTTGGGTAATTAAATTTTGCCAGACGTGCTAACCTGTTAGCACAATACCGGTCAGATAGACGGAAGACTGTGCCCTATCCCCTTGCCGGAGAAAAAGATTATGCCTATTGCTGCCTGGACTGAGACCCTGCTCAAGGACCTGCGCTATGCCGCACGCCAGTTTTCCCGCAACCCGGTTTTCACGCTGGTAGCCATTGCGTCGCTGGCGATTGGCATTGGCGCGAACACGGCCATTTTCAGCGTGATGAACGTGGTCATGCTCAAATCTCTTCCGGTGCGCGATCCGCAGGGGCTGGTGATGCTGACCAACCCGAATGTTTCCGGCGTTTCTTCCGGCATGACTACCGGCGAGAGAAACATGATCACATACCCAGAGTTTGCCCAATTGCGCGACCATGCAACCAGTTTCAGCGGTTTGTGTGCCGCGCAGGCCGAATACAGCCGCAGCCATGCCCGGATTGCCGGAGGGCCGAGCGAAGAAGTGCTTTCACGACTAGTGTCAGAAGAATATTTTTCCGTGCTGGGCGTTGATCCGGCGATTGGCCGTTTCTTTACCGCCAATGACGCAAAGAGTCCGGGGCAAGACCCTTACGCCGTAATCAGCTACGACTTTTGGCAGAAGCGTTTTGGCGGCAACGTGTCTGTGCTGGGGACGCCTATCAAGATGCTGGGCGCAACGCTTACGGTGATCGGCGTGGCCGCGCCGGGCTTTACCGGAGAAAGCGTGGGCGACAAACCAGATTTCTGGATACCCATGATGATGCAGCCCATTGTTATGCCGGGCCGCGACTGGCTGCATGAAGACATGGCGCAGAGCATGGCAAAAGTAATGTGGCTGCATGCGTTTGGCCGCATCAAGCCCGGCTTTACCCAGGCCCGCGCGCAGACAGAAGTTGACGTATTGTTCCGCGGCATTATTGAAAATGGTTATCCCGCCACCATGCCTCCGGAAGATCGCAAGCAGGCGATGGACCAGCACATAAAAATACACGATGCCCGCACCGGTGCGTTTGGCGGACGCGATGATTTTGCGCAGCAGCTAAAAGTCCTGCTGGGAGCTTCAGCCGTGGTACTGCTGATTGCCTGCATCAACGTGGCGAATCTTCTGCTGGCCCGCGCCACGGCCAGGACAAAAGAAGTGGGCGTGCGGCTCTCCATTGGCGCTTCCCGCGGGCGGCTGATACGCCAGTTTCTTACGGAAAGCATGGTGCTTTCCCTGCTGGGTGGTGCGGCTGGTTTGCTGTTTGCCTGGATCGCCTCGCGCGCGCTGGTGCTTTTGCTTTCTGAGCGGCGCGAAGATTTTGCACTGGCTCCCAGCCTGGATTGGCGGGTGCTCTGCTTTACCGTGGGCGTGACGCTGGTTACGGGAATCCTGTTTGGGTTGGCTCCCGCTCTGCGCGGCACGCGCGTAAACCTGAATGACAGCCTGCGCGACAGCGGCCGCACCACGGCTTCAAGCAGCAAACTGAATCTGGCCAAAGGCCTGGTGATTATTCAGGTGGCGCTTTCTTTATTGCTGGTGGCCGGCGCGGGACTTTTTCTGC
>DASZMF010000199.1:0-6242 GCA_035552035.1 Candidatus Angelobacter sp. | reverse complement strand
TTCGCCAGTTCGGTTACATCTTTCTGCGTGTAGCCGCCGTCCACGCCTAGTGTGTGCAGCTCCATGATCTCTCGCGCGTAATTTTCATTCAGGCCGCTGGGCCGGTTCTTGGCTCGCGGCGGCGGACGGAAAAACCGCGTGCGCGGCCCCACCCGGCGCTGTGGCCCATTCTGAGCCAGTTCGGATTCAGGGCCCACGCTCTGCCAGTTGTCCAGGTAGAAAAGCATGGCCGGACTTTTTGCGGTGGCCGCAAGAATATCTTTAAATTTGCCCAGCGCATGCGGACGAATCACGTCACGCTCATACGCATTGATCATGTAACGGTCAGGGCCTTTTCCGTTAAACACATTGAAGTGATTGAACCAGAAGTCCGACATCACTTCTTCCAGCTGACGGTCGCTGTAAATAGCGCGCAGCAATTTGGCTTCAGCCAGTTCGCCCAGCACAGCTTGCGGCTGCGCGATGGCTTCCACGGTCTCGCGCTGCTCCGGCTTCATGCCGTCCACCAGCTGCGCGGCCTTGGGGCCTTTATAGGTTTTCGCCAGATCAAGCCGCTCTTCCGGCGACATTTTCAGGATGGCCTTATACCGCGCGTCGGGCTGCATCTCCAGAAGCTGATCGCCTGCGATATCGGCATACATGGCGTCTTCACGCTGCTTCTGTTTTCTGGTTTCTTCCGCGCTCATGGGCGGTGGAGCAATGGGCAACGCTGCCTGCTTGCTAGTAGAAGGAGAATTGGGCGAAGAAGAATTTTTGGTGTCCGTGCGCATTTCTGGCGGAGTGTAATCAGAGCCAGCCATCTGCGGATCGGCAGCCGCCGATTTTGTCGGAGGCATTTCATCAGCATTGCCATTATTGCCAGAAGAAGCAACATTATTGCCGGCTGCGCCTTTGTCTTCTTTATTCTGCTGGCGCTGCTGGTAGGCGGCCATGCGCGATTCGTACACCGCTTTCTTCGCGGGATCAGACGGCATTGACATGCGTCCGTTTTCAATCGCTTTCAGCACCTGCGGCGGGGGAAAATTCTCCACCATCTCTTTGGTGCTCATATTCAGCGTACGGAAGGGCGCAAGCCGCGCTTCAACGGCGCTGTCATCTATTTTTTCCGGACGAAGTTGTTCGTCAAACCATTTGTCCAGCCCCATGGCTTGCACGCGTTCCACATCGCCGGGGCGAATGCCAAAAGTAAAGCGGTTCAGCGCGTGGACGATCCGTTTGTCGTCTTCCATGGGCATTTGCGCCGTCGGCGTAGCGGCGTTGGCGTCAGCGGGTTTCGATTTTGACTTTTTATCACCGGCCACCAGGGCAGCTGTGGAAACCAGCAAAACAAGGCCCAGCAAAATCAGGTGCTTACGCGCAACGGGCATTTAGACGCTCCAAAGGGAAGTCTTCCTATCGAAGGATATTAACCCTGGTTGTAACTGTAAGTTACGCAAAAGTTGTGGGGAAAGCCAGATTACGCCAGGGTCATCCGTCCGCGAGTCATGCGGCGGTTGAGCTCAGAAACCATGTGGTCAATGTCCGTGGGCGAGATATTGCAGCCCACGCCGGGGTCCAGGAACATTTTTCTTGTCTTATTTTCATGTCCTGAAGAGGACCACGGGCGTGGCGGAGAAACATGGCTCCCGGCGTCCCGCCGCAACTGCACCAGCAAAGAGTGGACTACTTCGCCATCCAGCTTGGCGGGAGCCAGCCAGCTCAACTGCGCTGCGGCTTCACCCAGCAAAAGTTTTTTGCGATATGGGCGATCGCTCATCATGGCGTCAAAGGTGTCGGCTACGGCAACGATTTTTACGGCCATGGAAACTTCGTCATTATGCAGATGGTCAGGATAGCCCGATCCATCCGCGCGCTCATGGTGTGAGCGCACAACTTCAGGAATCTTAGGCCACGGGAACTGCACGGTGGAAACAATGCGATGCCCCTGCACCGTGTGCTCGGCCATCTCCTGGAATTCGCCGGGCTCCAGTGCGCCGGGCTTGGTAAACAGATGCTTATCCACCGTCACCATGCCAATGTTGTGCAGGTATCCGGCGGCGCGCATCTCGCTCACTTCAGAAACGGGTAGCCCCAGCGATTCTGCTATGCCAGCGGCGTAACGCCCTACGCGCAAAGAGTGACCTTGCATCTGCGCGACTTTGCCGTCAATGGTGGCGGCGAAGGCAGCCAGCGCGTCATCCCAGAATGAGTGGACGGAGGCGATCAGCTTTAGATTGTCCGCGGTGCGCTCTTCCAAAGACATCATCAGCTGCTGGTTGTGCATGGCCAGCGCGATGAACGGAGCCATGTCGCCCACCAGCTTCAAAATCTCCGGCGTGTACTCAGCGCCTTCTTCGCGCTCACCCAGCAGCAACGCGCCTATCAGCTTGCCGTGAACTTTCAGCGGCGCAATGCAGCGGAACCACACGCTGGATATATTGCCGGTGGAGCTTAGAAATGTGTCGCAGCGTTCGCGTGAGATCCGTTGCGGTCCCTGGACATTGATGAGAGCATGCACATGTTTGGGCAGCAGCGGAAAGACGGCCGTCTGGGGGAAGACGACAAAGCCCTGCGCCGCAATGGACGCCAGCATGGCGGGTTTTTCCTGGAAGCGAAAGAGCGCGCCTGAGCCGGCGCGTATTGCCGCCATTACCACTTCCAAAGCACCGTTCGCGGTGTGGGAAAGGTCTCGCTCACCCGTTAACACGGGACCCAGTTCGGCCAATACCTGGGAAGCGAGAAGCGGAGGCCTGCTTGTATAGAAAGAGTCGGCCAAATCTTGCGAGCGGCGCAAACTCCAGAGCTCCTTGAGCGTAACAGCTTAGTCCTAAATGAGAAAGGTCTAAGTATCGGAGTGGTTAATAGGAATTTATTTGCAACGGATTAGAGAACCTGAACATAACTAACCATAGTAGCAAGGAAAGGTCTGCAATCCAGTCAGGAACTCGCGTTCTCTATCAAACAAGATTGGGAGGAACCGTATGATTTTTTCACTAAGAGTCATCGCTATGCTGGCGGTTTGCGCCGCCTCTATGTTCAGCCAGAGAGCCATGCCCAAACCTACGCCTCCACGGAGCGTAACGGAAGTATTTGATCGCTCGGTGCGCGGCCCTGAATATGCACTTCTCGCATTAGCCGAGAAAATGCCTGCGAATCGCTATGGTTTTGTTCCCACCAAGGGTGAGTTCAAAGGGGTGCGCACTTTTGCTCAATTGGCCAAGCATATTGCGGTAGATAATTATTTGAATGGCGCAGCTTTGCTGGGAGAGAAATCGCCGGTCGAGCGCGGCTTATATGAGAATGGCTCTGACTCTATCCGGGGCAAAACTGAAGTGATGAAATTCTTGCGCGAATCTTTTGTGTACCTGCATCAAGCAATGGCTACGGTCAACGAGAGCAATCTCATGGAGACTGTTGAGTTCCAAAGAGTAAAAGTACCGCGCCTTTCAATAGTAACTGCGGCCATCTCCCATCCCTGGGATATTTACGGCCAGATGATCGAATATGCGCGAATGAATGGAATCGATCCACAGAAACGTCCGCGAATAATTCGCTGATCAGCCGAACATTTCAGATATTGAAGAAAAAAGCAGTGGCGGGCCGAAGCCCGCCACCGAATCAATCAAAATCCAGCCTTCATCAATGAGTCGACAAAGCCACATCATCCAGCACAAACGATGTTTGCAGCTCAAAATCTTCTGAGCCTGTGAAGAATATCTGGACTGACTTGCCTATATAAGCATTCAGGTTGTAAGTATGCTGCGCGTAGCCCGTTGCATGGTTCAGGTTTGAGAAGGTATCAAGCGTTTGCAGCACCGTGCCGCTGGTGTTTCTCACCTCCACTTTGAGCGTATCAAACTGGCTCGTAGTGCTGGTCTCGGCCGTGTCCACATGCAACCAGAAAGTCAGCGTCGCAGAGGTTGCGGTGGAAGGAATGGCCACTGTCTGCAGCACCGTGTCAGTGGTGGTGGTTCCCCAGCCAAGCATCCATGCGTCAAAGGTTCCCGCGTGTGGCGGCTCAGAGGCGGAGCTGTTGATGATGGAAAGCGGGCTATGCGTTGAGGTCAGCACCCAGGGAGAAGCATTTGCCTTGCCGGCTTCAAATCCTGGATTGCCAAGTAGCTGCGTGCCGCCGGGCGTGGGCGTTGGAACTGGTGTTGGCGTGGGTGTAGGACCAGGCGTTGGTGTTGGAGTTGGCGAAGCGCCACCCGAAAGTGCGGTTGCCAGGGCCTGGGCCAGACGAACTCCGCCGCGCGCGAGCTGCTGGCGCACGACTGGTTCAGCGTTGGAAATGTACGTCGCCGAAAGAGTTGTGGTGGTTGTGGTGCTGGTGGGAATTCCGGCATACGCAATATTCTTGGCGAAATTCCATGCCTGTATGGCCCATGCTTCTGGCGTGGTCTGCGCTTCTGCCTGCGCAGATGCAATTTCCGGGCTTAGATTGGTGGCCAGGGTTGCGGGAGTCGCATTGATGTCGCTCACCAGGTTCGCATCCCATGCGTGATGCAGGCTGGTGGTGCCGCCATCGATTTTTACATTCTCAGCATTGCCGCCGGCGTCTGTGCCGCGCGTAGCAGAGTGAAGTGGCTGGTGTATATCGCCGATGAAGTGTACCACGAAGGAAAGAGCCTGCAGGCGCTCGGCCTTGGTCTGCGTTGTGTCCGCCAGAATATTTTCCCAGGCCGTGATCTCAGTGACCACGCAAGCTGAGCCGCAAGCCGTCACCACGTCAGCGTGCGTGGGACTGGTGAGCGAAACTGGAATATCGATAAAGTGCCAGCCGCTGGTACCGGTTGGCGGATTCGGTGTGGTGAAGACTGAAGTGCAGGCGGCGTCCATGGCTGTGCCGTCGGTTTGGAAGGCGCGTAGTTCATCCGGGCAAACGGAGATCTGCGCCAGAGTGAGAGAGCCAAGAATGGCCTGCACCGGAGCGAACTGGCCGGATGCTGTCAGCAAATTTTGTGCGATATCGGCTACTGTTTCATGCCCTTCAGCGGACCACCCGAAGAGGTTGGCACTACCCAAAACGATGACAAATAAAGCGATGAGCTTGCGGATTCCGAATTTCTTCATAGACCTTTTCTCCAAGGAACTTTTCTTCCAGCAAACGTTCGCCCTCACCTGCACGGAAGTCAGGCAAAGGCTCTTCGTACGATAGCAGCGCGCGCGGGACGAATGGGCCACAAGGAGTGAAAGTTTAATGAATTGCAGAGCTCGGGTTCCCGAATTGGAACTGGCAGACTTTTGCTGAATGATCCTTTAGAAAAGCAGATAAGTAAGTAAAAACGAAAGCGCCGGTCTTTTTTGCAAAAGACCGGCGCAACAGACAATGTGAAATTCAATTGAAAAACGGTTTTTGTTTGATAGATGCCTTAGTTGCCGCGGCTGGCCGGCGGAACAATGCCGCACATGCGCAAATATTCGATCATCTGCCCGTATTCATCTGCGGCATGGATAACGGCGGCAGAAGCGACGAACAAGCGAGGTGCGGTCCCGCGGAACCACTGAATTTCCTCAAGAGCATTTTCCGCAGTCAGACTCTTGGCCGCGCGGTGGCCCTCAGCGAACGAGTCCTTCAGAAACTGAATGATTTCCGCCTTGGTCTTAAGTTCGTCAGGACCGTTTGCGCTCTTGATGCTGTCCGGCATCTTTGCGCCAGTCACGTTTGTCCACAAACGATAATTTGCGGTTGCCGTGTGCTTCACCAACTGGGCGAAGGTGCGGACATCACCGTATGAGCTGCCGGGAATCTTTAAGCTGGCGGGCGAGAAATCAAATTTATCTGCCGGCATGGCCTCGGCAGCATCCACTACGTTCTTTTCATATGTGCTCACCTGGCGGTCCACCAGTGAAGCGAAGGTTGCCGGAGGCGCGGGTGATGCTTGCGCCTGGGGAGCGGGTGCTGCCGGCTTGGCTACCGGTGCGGCAGGTGAGCTCTGGCCCAATGCAGTAACTGCGGCACAAAACATGACCAGCAGGCTAAATGCTCGAAGGTGTTTCATAGATGATCTCCTCTTCTCAATTGGTGACGGCGTAAAACAATATCATAGTCACCGATACGATATTGCTTCCGCGTGATATTTCCGGCCGCAAAGGCGGCGCATAATCGACCCGCGGTTACAGCTAAATAACAAAGAGCACGTAAGCAAGTTCCGCCTGCGTGCTCCTTTTATTTCTGTTGAAACTCTCTAGTTGCCGCCGCGGCTGGCCGGCGGAATGATGCCGTTCATGCGCAGATATTCCACCATCTGTCCGTAGTGATC
>DASZMF010000198.1:0-3934 GCA_035552035.1 Candidatus Angelobacter sp. | reverse complement strand
GTGCTGATGAATCAAATGCTTGTACGTTCATAAAATTTCCTTATGCCAGCAGGCTCAATGCCCGCGATGTTGTTTCTGGTGCTTCAACTTCATCAAAGCTTGTGGTTGATGTGGAAAGCGGCTCGCTTATAAAGTTGGCGTAGGCCGGATTCCGCTGCTGTTGCTCTTGTTGTCCTGGCTGATCGCCCTGCCCGTTGTTCTGCAATGCTGAGTCAGTCACTTCAAAAGTCTTTAAATTGAGATCGTCCCGCGAAAATGTATTTTGCAACTCATGCATGTTGGCCATCATCCAGTCACGGGTTCCACCATGCTGGGCTGCCACTGTTGCGCTGATGCTGCCACCTTCAAGAACTGCACGAACATCCACGGTGCCGGAAACATCACTCTTCACTGATACGCGCATTTCAGCCTGGCCGGCGGCTTCCATAAGCCGGGCGGCATGTACGACTCTAGGAGCGGCCTCTGCGCCCAACGCGCCGGTAACTTCGCGTACATTCAATGGCTGGTCGGCAACTGGACTGGTGGTATGGCCGGTTGAGTTGGAGCTTGAGGTAGTGTGCGCAGCTGCCTGAGCGACTGCGGCAAAATTAGTTTGATCGGCGGCTGTTACCGTTGCGCTGTCGCCGTTCGCTGGCTGTTGCGACTGGGTCGCCGAAGCCGAATCCTTTTTCGGCTGATTGCCTGAGGAATGGCCGTCGCCAGACGGTGCCTGACCTTGTGACTTTGCGTCCGAGCCTTGATTCTGTGAGTTAACATTCTGCGAAGCAAGGCTCTGTGCGCTGGTATTCTGCGGAACCGTTGGAGTGACAGTACCCTGGCTACTTTTTGCGGCTGCACTGCCAGCGATATCTTTCTGATCGACCTTGCCTTTGGTCGATATGGCAGAAGCATTCGATACTGCGGGTGATGTGGCAACCGTCGGGACGGCGGTTACCGGCGCTGCAATGACCGGGACCGCGAGTATATCTGTATGTACAGGGGCAGCGGCTTGCGGCGCATCATTCTTCTGCTGTTCTGCTGTGGGAACTGCATTGGGGGCCGTTGAGACATCAGGCTCAGCTTTTGCCAAATCAGCTTTTGCTAAATCAGGTGTAGCGAAGTCAGTCTTGCCGGTTGTTGATTGAGCGCTGGATTTGCCGGCTTGCGGAGCTGCGTCAGCAAGACGGCTGCCTTTAAGTGCCTGCGCCAGGCCTGGAAACTGCTGCTCCAAAGCCTGTAGGGCTGAATTTTGTGCCGTTCCGTTGGCCAGCGATTGTGATGAAAGACCGTTTAACTGTGCGCTAGAAACTGGCACATTCGGCTGCATCTGCGCTGCTGCAGCCATTGCGATCCATATTGCCAGCGCAGGATTGCCGTTGGCGTCATCGACTGGATTGTCCGTCTGGCGATTGGGAGGCATTGCAGAAGCTGAATTTTTGGCTTGCGCTGCCATGGTCTGGAACAGCTTGGCCAGCTCAGGGTTACCAGAGATCCCTTGTCCTAGATCTGGCATTGCGCCTGAATCACCAGCGCCGCTCACGTCCGGGCCCATCCGCTGCATCAGTAAGGCTGAGAACAACGAGCTATTGTCGCCTTGCGTTGCAGCCTGTCCGGCCAGCCCTTGAATGGCTGGCGACTCTTGCGATGCGCCGAGATTGCTGATGTTATTCATGTCTCGCCTTGTATATATGCAATGGAAGCGCCAAACTCAGTTATCGAACCATCTCTTGAAACTAAAGGATTTACTTTTCTCAGCCGATAGGAACTGGCTTGGAGTGGGCAATCGCTAGGCAAGAGATGCCGCGTGAGCCCGGCAACGCTAGCCGTTTGGCTGAAGACGCCGCATGGCAAACAAATCATCAATCTGCTGCTGCTCACGCCGGTTTTGCTCCACAACGTATTCCTGGTGCTGGCGCTGGCGAATGCTGGCAATCACTTCACGGTCCTGGCGCGCGCGAAGGAATTTGAGGCGCTGCTCATCCCACAGTTTCCATGCCTCTTCCGCGGCGCGGGTCGCCTGGGCTTCAGCAACTTCCAACCCTAGTTTCGAGGAGAGATAGAAGTGCAGCTCAGAGGTATTCATTCCCTCTGCCATCATCTTGCGGAAATTGGCTTCCAGCGCTGACTGTTCCTTTTTCAGGACGTCGCATTTTTCCCGCGCGGCGTAGAGATTTTGTGAAGCAAGCTCCAGCCGGGCCTGCTCCTGGCGCTCATAGCTCACGCGCAGGCGGAGCACGGATTCAAGCGCAAAGCGGAATGCCATTAGAGCCGCAATGCCTTCAGCGCGGTAACAGTTTGATCGATGGTGGACAGGTCAGTTTTCTTTTGCTGCAGCACTGCGTTGATCGCGGGGAGAACGTCGAGTGCCTTATCCAGCACCGGATCTGCACCGCGCTGATACGCGCCTACACGAATCAGATCTTCAGAGCGAGCATAGGCGCTGAGCAGCCGCCGCACTTCTGTGGCGATTTTATTGTGCTCTGGCGTTGATATTTGTGACATCAACCTGCTCAGGCTGTCGAGAGTGGAAATCGGTGGATAGTGGCCCTGCGCGGCAAGACGGCGGTCGAGAACTATATGCCCGTCGAGCAAGGAGCGCACAGCATCTACCAGCGGATCCTGCTGATCGTCACCTTCCATCAGCACGCTGTAAAAAGCTGTGATGCTGCCGGTAGAAAATTGTCCGGCTCGCTCCACCAGTTGCGCCAGCATATTCCAGCACGAGGGCGTGTAGCCTTTGGCTGTGGGCGGCTCGCCGGCGGCCAAGCCGATCTCACGCTGCGCCATCGCGAAGCGAGTGAGCGAATCAACCACCAGCAAAACATTTTTGCCCTTGGACGCAAAGTACTCCGCTACCGCCGTCGCGGCCATGGCTGCGCGTATTCGCAACAAGGGCGATTGATCTGACGTGGAAGCGACGACCACTGAGCGCATCAAGCCCTCGGGGCCCAGCACTTCCACAAACTCTCCCACTTCCCTGCCGCGTTCACCTACCAGGGCAAGTACTGTGAGATCGGCTGAAGTGCCTCGCGTCATCATTCCAATCAGCGTACTCTTGCCGACGCCGCTGCCACCAAAGATTCCCAGGCGTTGCCCGCGGCCGCAGGAGATAAAACCATCAATCGCGCGAATGCCTGTACCAATGGGCTGTCGGATAGGCACACGATCCATGGGCGAAGGTGCAGTGTTATCGAGATGCCACGTTTCCACTGGGCGGCAGGGGCCAAGATTGTCGATAGGTTTTAAGCTGCCGTTCAGAACGCGGCCCAGCAGTTCATCACCCACAGCAACTGTTGGCGATGATCCCCAGGTGTAAATTTTGTCACCGTAACGAATGCCGCTTGGCTTATCCAAGGGCATGCTGAGCACGTTCGGGCCGCGGAATCCGACGATCTCTCCGGGAAATGAATTCCCTTCTTTATCCACGATCTCGCAGGCTTCGCCCACCGAGCAGACCGGGCCTTCAGATTCCACCACTTGCCCGGTCACTTTTGTCACAGAACCTTCCCACCGCCAGGTGGAAAATTCCTGCAAGTGCTGAAAGTAAGTACCCAGGTCGCCTGTGCTCATTGCTTTAGACTCCTCTGCTTCTGCTGAACCAGATCGGAGAAGCCTTTTTCAATCTCATTCAACTGCGCGTCAATTCCAAGTTCCGTGGATCCATGGCTGGTTTTCAAAACTAGTTGATCGGGCCGCAGAGAGCCATCTTCTACGACTGCGGGAATCGTGGCTAAAACTGTTTGTTCGGCAAGATAATCCTGCCAGGCCTGGGCGGCCGTTGGATGCACATGCAGCGCGATATGACTGGAGCCGGCAATCTTTTCCAGCGCCACCCGCACCACGCCGGCCAGAACAACGCGATCGACTTGTGCTTCACGATGCAGAACTTTGCGCGCCACGGCCAGCGCCAGATCAACAATGTCCTTTTCAATACGGCGATAGTAGGCTTTGCGTT
>DASZMF010000197.1:0-3383 GCA_035552035.1 Candidatus Angelobacter sp. | reverse complement strand
CCATCTATTCTCAATCTAGCTTTACCCATATCCATAGATATTCAGAAACTATTAAGTATCAGCGCCATATTCCCTAACATTTTTCTGTAATCCGCGCTTTCAAGGCAATGTATAGCTTTTTTGAGCTTTAAGGCTGACCTGCGCATGCTCACCGCTCAAAGCCTTTAGGTTACAGAAAATAATTTTCTCGCATGGCGGGAACCCGCGAAATTACAGATTAGAAAGCATCTTTAATCCAGCTCTGCTTCTCGTCCCAATTTGGTTCCAAACTTATACGCCCCAGAGCCATAGCCAATAGCGCATACGCCCGTAAACAGACCATATAAACGCGAAATTGTTCAGCAGAAACCTCTTCTAGCTTGCACCTAGTTTGGCCATATCTTAGCTATAGAGCATCGGAAAGCGACCTATCTACCCATTTCATTGCGCAAAAAATTGCGCATAAGGTAAACAATGGGCGGCAAGCGGCAGATTAACTGGGAAAGTGGAAATGAACATCGTGCTTGGAAGAGATTGCTACGCCGTTGCGCGTGGCCGGATGAAAGCGCCAGTCATGGAGTACCGCTATTACACGCTCGTCCACTCCATGCCCCAGCCCCTGGAGCAACTTCTCTTCAACAACGGCGCCTTGCGCATCAATCGTGATCTCCACGATCACGTCGCCCTGAACACCGCTCGGCAGGTCTGAACGGTAAATTTTCAGGTCTTGAAAGGTAACTGGCAGCGCGGGCTTAACTTCGTAGCCACTGGTGTCGCCGTCGTAGCCCGAGCCCTGCTCAGACCCAGCTTCAGCCGGACTGGGCGGCTTATTTTCTGCTTCGAGCAGATTGGTGCGCTTGCGAACTTTGGTTTTCTGCGGCCTCTTTCGCGCTGATGCCGGCAGTGAAAGCAGAGGTGGTTTCTCAACCTCGGCCAGTTGCAGATCATTGGGCACGTAAAGGACAAGAGAAACCGGAGTTTCACTGCCACCTTCACCGTGGGCCAGAATGTTCGGCTTTACAAAAGCTGGTAACGTTGGCCAGCAAAGAATTGCGGTTACAATCCCGTGAATCGCCAAAGAGAGGGAGACAGAGAAATTCCAGCGGCGTCGGCGAGCCGGATGACTCTGCGTCAACATATTCCATTCAGCCCGGTCTTGTTCGAACGAAAAATCCATAGCCCTTATATCTCTTAGACGATGCCTCTATTTTAGTGTCATCTTACGCCCTGCATAAAATACAAAAGTACATGCCCGACCAAGGGGTTTTGGCCGGTAGGCCCAGTAGTCAGGCTGAGCTGGTTGCTCCGCCTGATAAAGATGCTTATGCTATGGTCTTTAGGTAAGCAACGGCTTTCTTCTCAGCCAACGGCTAAGATGAGCCTGTATCTCGCTACGTTCGCCAAAATCCGGCAATTATGAAGTTTTTTCTTCCTTTTAATTCGGCAGCCATGCGGGAGCGTCGCCACAAACGGCGCAAAAGCCCGCAGGTGATCTCCGTTGAGACGGTCCTGTTGATCGAGCTCTTGTGTGCCGTGCTGCTGCTGGCCTTCACGCTTACGGGGCGCCGCGGGGCTTTTCTTGATCATATTCATCCTCGCGCTGACGCAATGTTCGTTGTGCTGCTCGCTTGTGCCGTAGCTGCGTCACACTTTATTTTTGTCAGGCGCGTGCTGCCGGTGCTTCGCCGCCGCGCTTCGCCTATTGAATACGACCATCAGCGTATTCTGCTTGAACTGGGCGACGCCGCCCGGCACTCCAACAATCTTGCGGATGTCTACAAATTCAGCGTAAACACTGTGGCGCATGCGCTGGATGTGGCCCAGGTCTCTTTTTTGGTTTGCGATCAGGAGACTGGAAATTTCATCACGCGCAGTACATCTGCCGGACAGTCGTCAGACGATCCTGCAGCGCCCCCGCTCGTTCTCACCCATGATGCGTTTGTCGTCCGCCGTCTCAGCAAGCTTTCCGCTCCTTTACGCATTGAGACGGAAGACCTTGACGCATGGCAGCGCGCCGCAGGGTTCATTCAAGGCATCAACAACTCCAAGCGCGAAGCCGAGCGCAATGTACTCAAACAGCTGGACTCGCGCCTGCTGGTGCAGATCAGGAACAAGGCGCAACTCACGGGTATTCTTTCTCTTGGACCTCGCCACTCCGGCTTTGACTTTGGCGACAAAGATCTAAAAATGCTGATGTCGATTGGCGAGCAACTGGCTTTGGTCATCGACAACTCGAATCTGGTTGAACGCATAGTCGATCAGGAAAAGATGCTGCATGAGATGGCTCTTGCAGCTTCCGTACAAAAGCATCTGTTCCCGGTGGACGCGCCGCAGTCACCGATGATCCAGATTGGCGGATACTGCAAACCCGCTGGCTACGTAGGCGGCGACTATTACGACTTCATGCAGTTGGAGAACGGCCGGATCGGCATGGCCGTGGCGGATGTGGCGGGCAAAGGCTTTGCCGCCGCGCTGCTTACATTCATGATCCACGCTTTTTTGCGCAGCCAGGCGCTCTCTGCAGGCAACGGGTCAGCTTTACGCGGATCGCTTACCCAGCTTGCTACTTCGCTGAACCGGCTGCTCTTTGCTTCCACCAGCAGCGCCAGCTACGTTACGCTGTTTTACGCCGCGTATGAAGAAAGCTCCGGGCGGCTGAGTTTTGTGAATGCTGGACACAATCCTCCGTTCGTTCTGCATGCGCACCCCACAACCGGAGAAATATCTGCGCAGGCACACACCAACGGCGTGATGAAACTGGAGTCCGGCGGGCCGATGCTTGGGCTGTTCCAGGATTGTCCCATTCAGGAAAGCTCCTTCCTGCTTAGGTCGGGAGATTTCTTGTTCGCCTATACCGATGGCGCGATTGACGCCGTGAACCCGGCCGGCGAAGAGTTCGGCGAAGACCGCCTGCTTACGCTCGTAAAATCAAAATCGCATCTGCCGGCGCTTAAAGCCCGCGATGAAATCTTCCGCGGCATCGAAGAATGGTGCGGCGATGCGGCACAACCTGACGACATCACCATGGTGGTGCTCAAGGTAAACGAAGCGGCTTAGTTAGAGATTCACCGCAAAGGGCGCAAAGGACTTTTAAAACCAGCCTTTTAAAAACCAACCCTTTAAAGCCAGCCCTTCATTCTTGCAATTCTAGCCGCTTCCACGCGATTACTCGCGCCAAGTTTGCTCATGGCTTCAGAAAGATAATTGCGGACCGTCCCTTCGGAGAGATGAAGCGTTGTCGCGATGTCGGCGCTGGTTGCTCCTTCAGCGGCTTGGCGGAGAACCTGGCGTTCACGATCGCTGAGTGGATCGGCTTCCGTCCATGCCTCGGTCGCCAGTTCAGGGTCAATCACGCGCCGGCCGGAGTGCACGCGACGAATGGCATCAGCCAGGGCGGCGGCGGG
>DASZMF010000196.1:0-3862 GCA_035552035.1 Candidatus Angelobacter sp. | reverse complement strand
GTTCTCTCGCTTTTGCTGGATGGCAAATCCTACGAAGTAAAGCAGGAAATCATTGGCGCAGAAACGAATATAGTTGTGGGCCATGCGCGGTTTGGCGTGGCCGTGCGCGATCCCCGGTCATTTCGTTCGCGGCAGCGTGCTGGAGCCTCTGAGCAAGGCGTAAAAAAGATTACCGCTCCCATGCCCGGCAAAGTAGTGCGTATTCTGGCCGTCGTGGGCGCACAAGTGGAAGCCGGACAAAGCGTGATCGTGATTGAAGCCATGAAGATGCAGAATGAGCTCAAAGCACCAAAAAGTGGTGCGGTCAAGAAAATCAACGTGGTGGAAGGCGCTGCCGTGGAAGCGGGGCAGTCGCTGGCGGAAATTGAGTGAGCCAGTGCTTTCCTTCTATTTCGGCAGCCGTCAAAAACTAAGTTATTAAGAGGAATAGCCAAAAGATGCGTAAACTCTCCCCATCCCTTCTGCTTTGCCTTGCTTTGTTTGCCACAGCCGCCACAGCAGGCGCACAAGCCAAAGCCGCCGCGTCCAGCGCCCCTGATCAAAAAGAGTGGATCAAGCGCAGCAATGAGTTTGCTGAAGCCCTGCTCAAAGTGCAGTTTAAATATGCGCCTGAGTTTGCCTCCCAGGAAGGGATTGCCGCGTCAGACGATCAGATTTCGCAGTTTCCCTCAAACCGCCGGGAGCTGGCCAAGGCAGACGAGCTGGCTGCACTCGGGCAACTGCAGAAAGCGCTAGCGGTGGAGAAAGATCCGCTGGTAAAGCAGGATTTGCAGATCATGATCAAGGCCGTTGAGGAGAATCGCCATGGCCAGGAATTAGACGAAAAGTATGAGATGCCCTACTTTAATGTTGGCCAGCTGGTCTTTGGCGGACTCCATGGGCTGCTGGATGATCAGGTCCCGGAAGACCGGCGCAAGAAAGCGCTGATACGCCTGCGCAAATATGCTGGCATGGAACCCGGCTTTGAGCCGATCACGGAACAGGCCAAGGCACGCAGCTTAGAGTGGCGCAAGCCCGGGCAGTGGGGGCCGGCCAAAGTGCAGGTAGAAACCGATCTGGCCCGCGCAGATTTCTTTATTAATGGAATTGCGCAGCTTTTTGATAAATACAAAATTGACGGCTACCAGGAAGCTTTTGCCAAAATCAAGCAGCAGCTCACCGATTACAACGCCTGGGTCAAGCAGGAAATTCTTCCCAGGGCACGTACCGATTTCCGCCTGCCTCCAGAAGAGTACGCCTTCAGCCTGGTACAGTTCGGCGTGGATATTCCCCAGGACCAGCTTACCGCCATGGCGCACAAAGCCTTCACGGAATATCAGCAGGAGATGCAGGAAATCGCGGCTAAAATCGCAAAAGAGAAAGGCTGGAAATCCAGCGATTATCGTGACGTGATCCGCGAGCTCAAAAAAGACCAGCTCGTGGGCGAAGCCATTCTGCCGCAGTATGAGCAGACCCTGAAGAATATTGAAGAGATTATCCGCCGTGAAAAGCTGGTGACATTGCCAGACCGTCCGGCGCGCATTCGCCTGGCCAGCGCTGCAGAAACCGCGCAGCAGCCCGCCGCCCACATGGACCCGCCGCCGTTGCTGAACAACACCGGACAGCAAGGCACGTTTGTGCTGCCGTTGAATGTTCCCACGGCGCCCGGCTCATCGCAGACTAAAAAGATTGACGACTTTACTTACACGGCTTCCACCTGGACACTTACGGCGCATGAAGCGCGTCCGGGCCATGAGCTACAGTTTGCCTCAATGATTGAGCGGGGCGTGTCACTGGCGCGTTCTCTCTACGCTTTCAACAGCACCAATGTTGAAGGCTGGGGACTCTATGCCGAATACATCACCAAGCCATACATGCCGCTGGATGGCCAGCTGATCTCGCTGCAATTGCGGCTGATGCGCGCAGCCCGCGCATTTATTGATCCCGAATTGCAGAGCGGTAAACTCAAGCCGGAAGATGCCATGCGCATCCTCACGCAGGACGTTGTGCTTTCAGAAGCGTTTGCCAACACTGAAGTGGAGCGCTATACCTTCCGCGCGCCGGGGCAGGCAACTTCATATTTTTATGGCTATACGCGGTTGCTTTCGCTACGCAAAGATGTGGAAGCGAAAATGGGAAAGAAGTTTGACGCCATGAAGTTCCATGACTTCATTCTTTCCCAGGGCTTGCTCCCGCCAGACCAGCTCCGCAAAGCCGTGATGGAGCAGTTTGTGGGAGAAAAGTAGGAAGCTTACTTCGCTCCGGATTCCTTGAGGATATGCTCGGCGAAGTAGTTGTGAATTACGGCGTCATCGCGCAAAGCCTCGTCATAAGCGGCTTTGAGAATCTGCTCACGCTGGCTGCGTAGCTTGTTTCGAATGAACTGCTGTACCTGGGGATCGTTAAAGTCCCGCTGGCCGGCGCTCTCTTTGGCGTTGAGCCGCACAATCTGGTATCCGGTCTGCGTGTGGCTCCGGCCATCCACGGCCGGAATTGGCTGTGACCATTGCCCGGCTTTCAGCTTTTGAACGGCGTCACGCGTGGCGGGGTCAAGATTCATGATCTGCGATTCAGGAACAGGCCCCACGGCGCCACCGGAGCGTGCAGTGTCAGGGTCTTCAGAGTATTTCTGGGCCAGCTCACTAAAGTCTTCTCCGCTTTCCAGCCGGTTGAAAAGAATCTGTATTTTCTTTTTTGCCTGTGCATCGGTCTGGGCCTTGTCACTGGTGTGTCCTGGCTCGGTGGATGGCATGTTGCTCACAAAGATGGTTGCCAGGCTGTAACGCGGCTCAATCAGGTTGAATTCGGCTTTGTTCTGGTTGTAGTAGCCCAGAATGTCAGGATCGGAAATCGTGACCTTGGAGGCAATCTCTTTGTTGGTAAGCTTTTCCACCGTCAGGTTGCGGCGGATTTCCAGCTTGTAATCTTCTTCCGTGAAGCCGCGATCTTTTAAGAGCTTCTGGAATTGTTCCTGGGAATAGGGCGCTTTGGCCTGGTTGAATTTGGTTTCAACCTCGTCATCGGTGGCAATAATGCCAAGCTTCTCGGCCTTTTGCAGCTGCAACTGGTTATAGATCATCTGCCCCAGCACGTTCAGGCGCAGGGCTTCCTCTTCAGTTGGCGTGGGCTTTTGCGGAGAACCGGCAACCTGCGTGTTGTAGGTCTTGTCCACTTCTGCACGAAGGATCTTGTATCCATTCACCTTCGCCATCACTTCTTTATCTGACCCGCCGCCAGCACAACCGACGAGTAGCGGAACCGCCAAAGCCAGACTGTGGACGACTAACCTGCTCCAAAATTTGCTCACCTGGATCAACAGCCGCCTCCCCGTACAATTAGGTTTACATGCAATACCGGAATTTCACGGTACTGACTGTTTTTCTGCGTCTCTGCCGGTGGGTGAAAGCCCGTCGCCAAATCAGGGCGAGGCGATACCACCTTGGCCAAGAGAACTGCCTCCCAAATTATCTCATGAAGGCCCGCCTGAGGCTCAGGATATAAGCTTTACCAGCGGTTGGGATGAGATGCCGGTATTCATGGAGCCGGAGCGGAACCCTTCTGTATCGACAGCCACAAAGGCAAAGCCGAGGCTTTTGAATATCCGGGTAAACTCGGCAAACATCTGCGGCGTAAGCGCCCGGGCCAGCTCGTCTTTGGCAATCTCAATCCGGGCAATCTCTCCGTGGTGGCGCACCCGGCATTGGCGGAAGCCCAGCCCATGTAGCGCTTCTTCGCCTTGTTCCACGGCAGAAAGCGCCTCCAGCGTAACCGGGCGGCCATACTCGATTCGCGACGAAAGGCAGGCTGAAGCAGGCTTTTCCCAGACGCGCAGACTGGCATCCCGCGCCAATTCCCGTATGTCCGCCTTGCTAAGACCTGCCTG
>DASZMF010000195.1:0-2944 GCA_035552035.1 Candidatus Angelobacter sp. | reverse complement strand
TTACGCCTTTGTATTCGCTGTTGGAAATGTTCAGCGCTGTAGGGGTGAAGTTGAATTTATCTTCCGGCATGGCCTCAGCGGCGCCCACAAATTCTCTTTCCGCGATCCCTACCTGCAGATCAACAGCAGCGGCAATCGTTGGTGGCGGAGCAGCTTTTTTGGCGGCTGGCGCGGCTGCCGGAGCAGCTGTTTGGGCAAATCCGAACGTAGCAAAGCAAGCGAGGGCCAGCAGGCAGAATGTTTTCAGATGTTTCATCATTGTTCCTCTTATTGTTTTTCAGGGATGGGTCGATTGAGTAATGAGTAAGAAGATATCACGCGCCCCGGGCCGCGTGCTTGATCGGTTCGATTCCTGCAACCTATCCATCAAGCCGCAAGAATTTATTGCGCCGCCTCATTCACAGGATCGCCAGCGGTCAGCCCGGAAAATGGCCACTCCTTGCGCTGCCATGAGCGGACCATAAAGATGAGCGTGCCAACCAGGGCGATTACCAGTCCAAAGCGAATCTCTTTCAACGATGGGCGGGCATACAGAATGTAGATAAATCCCGTCGCTGCGAGCAGTGCAGGAATGGGATAAAGATACATGCGGAACGGGCGGGGAAAATCCGGGCGTCGCGCGCGCAGCAGCAGCAGCCCGAATACCTGCATGAGGAATTGCACCATGATGCGTATGACCACCAGCGCCGCGATCAAGTCCTGCAAACGCAGCATGCAGAAAAATGTGGTCACAATTCCCAGTGTGAGCAGCGAGCGGTGCGGAAATTGTCCCTTGGGATGCAGCTTGGCATAGGCGCGAAAAAAGTTTCCATCCTGCGCTGCAGCGTAAGGGACGCGCGAGTAGCCGAGCATGAGGGAAAAGACGGAGGCAAAGGCCGTCCACA
This sequence comes from Candidatus Angelobacter sp., assembly GCA_035552035.1. Classification (GTDB taxonomy): domain Bacteria; phylum Acidobacteriota; class Terriglobia; order Terriglobales; family Acidobacteriaceae; genus Angelobacter. Next base: position 2,060 of record DASZMF010000195.1, on the reverse strand, counting down.
TAATGAGGCAAGCGCCAAACATTCCCCACCATGTGCCAAACGTCCGTTGCAGCAGCGTGGCCGCAATGTAATAGCGCGACTCGTTCGCGCCCACCTGGTCCAGCTCCTGCCAGGGCAGAACTCCCAGCAGGCTGATGTTCATGACCAGATAAAGCGCGCCAACAATAACAATGGAGAGCAGGATCGCGCGCGGGATATTGCGCTCAGGCTTTTTGATCTCCGCGCCGAGAAAGCAGACATTGTAATAGCCCCAGTAATCGTATGTGGCCACCAGCATGGCTGCGCCGAGCCCCATGATGAAGCTGGCAGAAAAATTAAACGCTCCGGGAGGAAAGGTGAAAGCGCGGGCAGCGTTGAAGTGACTGAGACCGGCGACGATGACTAATAAGATTGCGCCGAGCACGCCCACGGAGAGATAGCGCGCCAGGTCTCCGATGACCGAGATGCGGCGATACAGCAATCCCAGTGCCAGCAAGCAGCTGGCCATCGCGACAAAGGTTCCGTTGGTGATGAACAGACGAAATTCCAGCGCGCCCAGAAAGCCCAGGCCCAGAGAAACCGTGTGGTCGGCGTACACATGGCTCAAGACAGGAAAAACATATTCCGCGTAGCGCGCAATGCCGAGACATCCGGAGGCGATCGAGAGCGGCGCGCTGAAAATCAATTGCCAGGCAAACAGAAATGACATCAAGCGCCCCAACCGCTTTGCGCCGAAACTTTCTTTCAAATATTGATACGACCCGCCAGCCTGCGGCATAGACGCGCCCAACTCCGCCCAGACCAATCCGTCGCACATCGCAAGCAAAGCGCCCAGCACCCAGCCCAGCATGGCTTGCGGACCGTGCATGGCATGAATGATCAGCGGGATGGTAATAAAAGGTCCCACGCCGATCATGTCAATAATATTGAGCGCCGTAGCTTCGCGCAGGCCAATCTCGCGGGCCAGGCCGGGCGGCGGAGAGCTCATGCTATCTCCCGTAAATCTTTACTTGAGAAAATAAAAAACTGATAAGCAGCAATCACAAGGCAGCACGCGCCAATTATCAAAGAGAGGAAAGGCGACTTTCCCTTCCACGAGTTCAGTAAAGCCTGAATAAAAGATGACAAGCTGGCGAAAGCAGATAGCAATAAAAAAGAGAAGCGATCTTTGAGTGGGAACGGCTTTCTACCAACGCCAACTTTAATCACCATAAAGAGAGTCCATGCCAGATAGAAGGCAAGGTAGAAGTGCCTGATCCTGGCATTGGGTTCACCAAAATGCCCTGCCAGTAAGCAGAGGGCGAGCACTCCAACAAGGGTGAGCGCGTCACCAAAGACAATTCGCGCGGTCATGCCGCGCGCGTCTTTTTCTGATATTGGCCCGTTATTGCTGCTTTGCTGATTCATTCATGTCCCGCGCTGATTAGATTCACGAACAGGCGAATCGCTCCAGGAACTCCGGCAGGTAATTGCCGCGAGAATCCATACCCGGAGTAGATGTATATGCCTTTGCCATAATGCGCCAGCAGCAGGCCGCCTTTTTGCGACGGTTCGCCGGGATCATTGCAGGCCAGCAGCGGCTTAAACTGCGCGTCCCATTGCGACATAAAGTAAAGACCGCGCTCCTGCACCCATCCGTCAAAATCTTTTGGCGTGATCTTGTTGGGCCAGTTAAAAACTTTTTCCTCCGGCGCAAGAATTTCCACCGGCTGCTCTTCCACTGAGACGCGCACGTTCGCCGCGGTCGCAGGATACGGAGTGTAATGGCCGTCGTTGAAGAGTCCGGTGCTCTGGTTGTACTGGACAATCAGCGTTCCGCCGCGATTTGCATAGTCCAGCAGGCGGCGATTGTGCTCGCGCACGTCTGTCCGCGTGTCATAAGCGCGAATGCCCACAATGATGGTGCCGTAACGGCTGAGATCGCCCGATGCCAGCTCCTGCGGCGCGATGATGCTGGTGTTCAAACCAACGCTTTCCAGCACAGAGGGAATCTCGTCGCCGGTGCCCATTACATAGCCGACCTTAAGTTGCGGGGGCAGCTTCACGTCCACGGCCTGCACGTTTTCCGTGGCCGCGCGATA
>DASZMF010000194.1:0-4223 GCA_035552035.1 Candidatus Angelobacter sp. | reverse complement strand
TCTCTACACTCTGCCGGTGAGTTTATTTGGCATGTCGATTTCTGCGGCGGAGCTGCCGGCGATGTCCAGCACGCTGGGCACTAGCGAGCAGGTAGCAGAAACGCTGCGCAAGAGAATCGCTGCCAGCACAAAGCGGGTTGGATTCTTTGTGGTGCCTTCAGCGCTGGGATTTATTGCACTGGGCGACGTGATTACCGCAGCCATCTATCAGACAGGAAAATTTCATCATGCTGACGCGGTGTATGTCTGGGGGATTCTTGCGGGCTCAGGCGTGGGACTGGTGGCATCAACAGTCGGACGGCTCTATTCTTCTGCCTACTATGCGTTGCGCGATACGCGCACGCCCGTCCGCTTTGCTATTGTGCGCGTGATCTTGACCACGGTGCTGGGCTATCTTTTCTCAAAACCGCTGCCGCTGCTTTTACATGTTGATCCGCGATGGGGCGCGGCGGGGTTGACTGCATCGGCTGGAATGGCCGGCTGGGTAGAGTTCACGCTGCTGCGCCGAGGCATGAACCTGAAGATTGGCCGCACGGAATTTCCTGGTTCTTACTTTTCGCGACTCTGGATATCTGCGGTAATCGCAGCTGGCGTGGCCTGGGGCGTGAAGATTGCGCTTCATCCGCAGCAGCCGCAGATTGCTGCTGGGATGATTCTGGTTCCGTATGGCTTGGTTTATCTCGCTTGCACAGCGATGTTTGGCGTGGAACAGGCGGGTGGACTGATACGGAGATTGTTGCGGAAGACCAATTAGCCGCGAATGAACGCGAAACACGCGAATCTTTTGCCGCAGATTTGCGCTGATGAACGCTGATTGTTTCTGGAATCCCGAACTGTGTAAGGAATCTCTATCCCCGGGAAAATTTCGTGGGTATCAAAGTGAATTGCAGTTTTAGTTGAACGTTATTTTCGAGAAATAAAGTTCGCGCGGGTAAAAAAAGGCTGAGCCCACGAGTGCTTCGTTGCTAGAGGGATCCCTCGCGCAGGCTCGGGATTTCAGAAAAAAAGCAAATCTATCGACGTTTATCCGCTCTGATCTGCGGCGAAAAAACTTACTCAATCACTCGCATATTCGTCCAGTCATATTCGAACTTATGGCCGCAGTCGAGGCAGACTACATAGTGCTGGCCGGAGGGCGTGGGAACATCCCAGCTTGAATTCACAGCGCGACGTGCCGTTGCTGTGGCCGCGGCGAATGGCTGCGACATTTTCTTGTGGGAACAACGGATCGACAATAGTTGGAGGAGTTTATTGACCATGGACATCTTTTCTACAAACACATTTCTTTAGCTAGAACCCATTCCAGAGTGCTTCCACCAGAGGGGAAGCACTCTGAAGCGAGGGGAAAATATTTCTTAAAACAATTTATGCGGTAGCAGTGGTCATCCGCGGTAAATCGGTCACGGAAGCGCTATCCTTCGCTGCGCCGTTCACTTCCTTCTGGCCAGGCTTGCGGATATCGATTGAACCCTTGAACCATGCACCGTCTTCGATAGAAATTCTTTGGCAGACCACGTCTCCGCCGAGTGAACCTTCATTGCGGATATCGACCCGGTCACTTGCGGTTACATTGCCTTTTACTTTGCCCAGGACCACAACTTCTTTTGCGTTGATGTTGGCCTGGACCTGGCCATTGCGGCCAACCGTTACTCGGTGACCTGGCAGATTGATGGCGCCTTCTACGCGTCCATCGATATAGAGCGACTCAGAGCCGGTGACTTCGCCTTTAATGACGAGCGACTTTCCGATTGTGGCTTGCTCGGTGTTGTTGATAACGGCATTGCGAGGCGCGGCGACGGGCGTCGGCTCACTGGCGAGAGTTGGCGTTGTGTTGATATTCGAACTCATAACTGGCTTCTCCGGTTCCGTAACAGGTTTTGGATTCGGGTTTGGCGTCGTAGCGGTGCTAGCGGGCTTCCACATCTTGTAATTCCTTTCAGCTTTTCTCTAGTAATGCAGCCAGCTACGTTTTCGCCGCTGCTAAATGTACTTATCGGTAATTATGACTGCCAGTTAAGGCGGTGGCACGTTAGTAACCAAACTCGCCAACCTTATACAAATCCAGCAAACACTGGATTTGCGCAGTCTTACGCCCTGGCCCGCCCCTGCTCAGGCCGGACACCATGCGTTACCAATGTAATTATTCCTCTTTTAGAGGCATTTCTTATATCGGGCAAGCCCCTTAGTTGGAAAATCCTTTCGCGCTAGGATAGGGTTAAGGATGAAGTTCGTGCTGCAGCGGTTTTGCTGGCAGTACATGCCCGGATTCTTAGTGTTCATTCACCAAATTCGCGCGCAGCAAGTTTGCCCGGACAGCCACCAGCAACTTACATAAACATGCTTACCGAACAACAAATTCTCCAATACGTCTCCAAACAGCCCAAACATATAGCTGGATTTAAACAGCTTATCCACGATCTGGGGCTCAAAGGCCGCGACCGTCGCGCGCTCCAGCAGCTTCTGCGCGACCTTACACGCCGCCGCAAGCTCATTGCCATTGGCAAAGAACGTTGGGGATTTCCAACCTCCACCTCCAACCAGGACCTTGTTGTGGGCAGGTTACGTATGCATCGTGACGGCTATGGCTTCGTCATCCCTGACCCTGGCGCTCTGCCCGCACGCGCCCAGGGCAAGCTGCAAGGCGATATTTTTATTCCTCCGCCGGAAGTCGGCAACGCCATGCACGGTGACCAGGTGCTGGTTGAAATGGGACGCATCCGGCAAGACGGTAAAGCTGAAGGCCGCATCGTCCGCGTGATGGAGCGCGAACAGGAAACCGTTGTCGGCATCTTCCACTACGGCAGCGGACGCAACTATGTAACGCCCATCGATGAAAAAGTGGCGATGGAAATTCTTATCCCCAAGGGCATGGAGTATCCCAAGGCAGAAGATGAAGACGAAGAGTCATCGGAAGAAGCAGAAGAGGATGACCGCGATCCGCGTAGGCCTACCATCCTGACTGGCCCGATGCATGAGACCAATCGCGCGCTCAATGAGCAGAATCGTGGACCACAGTCCTCGCGCAATCATGAAACGCGTGGACCGCAACCGCCCTCGGCTGCGCACGAGAAGTCCGAAGAGAAACACAGCGGCAAAGCGCCGATTCCAAAATATCCTAACCGCCAAAGCCCGCACCGCGTTCTAGGTGAAGAAGCCCAGCGCACCAAAACTTGGGACGACCTGGAAGGCGTGGTAGTGGAAGTAGCTATCACGCAATGGCCTTCCGCCACACAGAGCCCTCGCGGACGCGTGACAGAAATCCTCGGCTATGAAGACGACTTCGGCGTTGACGTGGAAATGATTATCCGCAAGCACCATATCCCGCACGTCTTCCCCGCAGAGGTGCTGGAAGAAGCGCAGGAGTTCAGCCCGGATATCGACCGGAAAGAAATCACGCATCGGCGCGACTTCCGTGATCTGCCCATCGTGACGATTGACGGCGAAACCGCGCGCGACTTTGATGACGCCGTGCTCGTCCGCCGCCTGGACAATGGCAACTACGAACTTCAGGTCCACATAGCCGACGTAGCGCAATATGTTGACGATGGCTCGGCCATTGACGAAGAAGCGCGTAAGCGCGGCACGTCAGTTTATTTTCCTGATCGCGCCGTGCCCATGCTGCCGCTGGAACTTTCCACCGATATTTGCAGCCTGCGGCCCAACGTCGAGCGGCTCGTGCTCTCCTGCATCATGGAAATTGACCGTCATGGTGAAGTCGCGTTTTATGAGCTTGCAGAAGGCGTCATTCGCTCCGCGCAGCGCATGACCTATACCGAAGTGAACGGCATCATTGAAGGCGGATCTACAACGGGCGGATCTGAAACAGGCAGCGCCGAAACAGGCATTTCTGAAATAAATGCGGCGCTCAGAAAGAAGTACGCGCCGCTGGTGGAAAATTTTGATCTCATGTTTGAACTGGCGCAAATCCTCAATCGCAAGCGCGTCAAACGTGGATCCATTGATTTTGACCTGCCGGAAGCGGTCATTGAGTTTGACGAGTTCGGCCTCATGAAGAGCGTCTCTCCGTCTGAACGTAACTGGGCGCACAAACTGATTGAAGAATTTATGCTCGCCGCCAATGAGACCGTCGCTGGGCATCTGGAGCAGCGCGGCGTGCCCAGCCTGTATCGCATCCATGAAAAGCCGGACGCCAAGCGCATCTATGATTTTGAAACCATCGCCGCCGGCTTTGGCTATTCACTCGGCGTGGGCTCGTTGCCCAT
>DASZMF010000193.1:0-1799 GCA_035552035.1 Candidatus Angelobacter sp. | reverse complement strand
CTTGGCCGCCGGATGGAATTCGTGTGGCAGCGCGTAGGCCGCGGCTTTGTAAGGGAAACACTGGATAAAGGCAAGTGTGACGTTCTAGTGGGAGTGCCTAGCCAGTTCCGGCAAGCTCTGACAACGCTGCCATATTACAGTTCCAGCTATGTTTTTATCACTCGCAAGAATCGCAAGTTGAACCTCAACTCGTTTGATGATCCACGTCTTGAGACGATGAAGATCGGCGTGCAGATTCTTGATGATGACTATGCCCCGCCAGCCCGAGCACTCTCACGCCGTCGACTCACTATGAATATTGTGGGCTTTGATGTTGCCGGAAAAGATAGTGGAGAAATTGTACAGGCCGTGGCCCGCAGGAAAATCGATGTAGCCGTCGTATGGGGGCCACTTGCAGGTTATTACGCGGCGCGCCAGCGAGTACCACTTGAACTATCACCGGTCACACCAGAGCTTGATCCTCCGGCTTTACCGTTCCGCTTCGCCATGGCTATGGCTGTTCGCAAATCGAATGCTGCGCTGAAAAATCAGATTGAACAAGCCCTGATCCAACAGCATGCGCAAATTGAAAAAATCCTTCATGCCTATTCCGTGCCGGAGTATCAAACAAGGGCCCAGGCGAGGTTGCAGCAATGAAGACGTACTATTTCACTGTGATTGCAATTCTGCTATTGGCAGGATGCTCCCGAGAACAGCGCAACTTTCGTGAAGCCACCCCTTCCAACGCGACCGGTGAAGGCGTGCAAATGAGCGATATTGCTCCCGGCCACTCGGCAGACCGCAAACCAAACGCAAACCCTTATGAGGACAGCGCTTTTTCGGTAAATCAGGGGAAACAGCTTTATGAAATGTATAACTGCGTGGGCTGCCACTTCCATGGCGGCGGTGGAATCGGGCCGCCACTTATGGACAACCGATGGATTTATGGTAGCGAGCCGCAAAATGTTTACGAGACAATTGTGGAAGGCCGCCCGAACGGCATGCCGTCATTCCGAGGCAAAATTCCTGAGTCGCAAACCTGGGAGATTGTAGCTTATGTGCGCTCAATGAGCGGGCAATTGCCAAAAGATGTTTCCCCCGGTCGTGAAGACCACATGTTCAGCAAGGAGCCAGAATCCTCCACGGCAAAAGAGCACGAACCACACACCAATGTTCCAATAGGACAAAAGCAAAAATGAGTCGGCGGTTTCCATTCTGGAGGATTGCATTCTGCTGCGTGGTCCTATGTCTGATTTCGTGCCACGGAAATCAAGTTGCTCTTAATTCCAAAGGGTTGCAGGCCGCGAGAATTGAGCGTCTCTGGTGGTTCATGTTCAGCATTGTGGTGAGCGTGTATCTGGTGGTGATGGCCTGGCTTGGCAGCGCCATTTTGCGTTCCAGAACCGCATCTTCCATAACGGAGATTCCTCCGCAGGTGAATGCCACAGCGGAACGCCGGATGACCATTGTGGTAGGAAGCGCGATTGGGCTCACAGTAGTACTGCTTTTTGTAATTCTCATCTCCAGCGTCATGACCGGCCATGCAATCAGTGGACTTACATCAAAAAATCCGGTGGCCATTGATATCATTGGCCACCAATGGTGGTGGGAAGTACGTTATGAAGCGACACAAGCTGACCAGACAGTCATAACCGCCAATGAAATTCACATTCCGGTTGGACAGCCCGTAGTCATCAAAACATCCTCAGTGGATGTGATCCATAGTTTCTGGGCGCCCAATCTCCATGGGAAACGAGATTTGATTCCGGGTTATCAAAACGCGCTCTGGATCCAGGCCGATCAGGAAGGCAGTTATCGCG
>DASZMF010000192.1:0-4707 GCA_035552035.1 Candidatus Angelobacter sp. | reverse complement strand
AGACTGATAGTCGCTTAATTTGGTGGTGAAATCGAGACGAATTGGCGCTGAAAACGGCGCATTGTAAAAGCCCAGCTAGTCTAATCCTGCAGCGCTGCAGCAGATCAGGGGCGTTGGCCAAAAGCCAGCGCCCTTTCCACTTTCCAAGGCCCGGCACAGCTCCCAAGCCAGGACTACAATCAAGCTTGAACGTATGGCCGAGCCCCACCGCAATCACCGGCTGCTGGTTTTCGATTGTCATGAAGCCTGGGTCTATCAGCTTCGTGTTCTACCGCAGCCCATGGATGTGATCGTCGGTCTTCCCGGCCGCCACACCGCCAACTGGGACGAAGCCATGCGCCCTATTCCCGCCAATGCCCGCATTGTGCGCCTGGCTGAGATCGCCACGGCGTCTGCTTATTACTGCATTGTCGCGCACAATCTCACTGACCTGCTCGACGTAAAACTCCTTCCGGGCCCGCGCCTGTTCGTGATCCATCAAACGCTGGAAAGCATGATTAAGGACCAGTGCAGCACCACGCCTCCGCAGGAATTGCGCCAGACCGTGGCGCAATATATTTCCATGATCGGAGCGCATGTCATGGCTGTCAGCCATCTCAAAGGGCGCTCCTGGGGATTCGATCAGGATGTCGTTCCCTTCTCCGCCGATCCCTCCGACTACCCCGCCTACCAGGGAGATCTGCCGCGCGGCCTCCGCATCGCCAATGACATTACTGCCAAAGCCAATACGCTCATGTGGGATTTCCATCAGCAAGCCTTCGCCGGCATTCCCATCACGCTGCTCGGACGCAACCCTGACATGCCCGGCGTAAATCCGTCGCGCAATTGGGCTGAACTCAAAGAAGCGCTCAGCCACCACCGCTTTTTTGTCCACACCGCACACCCCCTGCTTGAGGATGGATACAACATGGCTACGCTTGAAGCCATGGCTGCGGGCCTGCCCATTCTCGGCAATCCGCATCCCACCTCGCCCATCGAACACGGCGTCAGCGGATTTCTATCCGACGATCCGGCTGAACTTCGCGCCTGCGCCCAGCGCCTCATAGAAGATCATGGCCTCGCCCAGCGCATGGGAGAAGCTGCAAGGCAGACCCTTATGCAGAAGTTTCCCGTAGAGAAGTTCCGTGCCGGCTTCCAGGCCTCCATTGAGCAGGCACGCAATCAGTGGCTCCAGCGGCGGATGTGAACCCCGTCCCGCTCGCCCCCATAATTAATAACGTTAATTCGCTTTTAAGGCAGAACCAATTCCCGGAATTTAGGGTTAATACTGCCAGAGGACTTTAGTCCTCTGCCGGTATGCCGATACAACAAGCATGCAGCCATCCGCCGTTTTTTCCAGCGAACGCGGAGCAGAGTAGCTGCATCTTTATTACTGTGGAAAGGTGTTTACTTCGGTACTAGGCGAATTAACTTTGCGCCGCGTGAAAAAATTCACTTAGTATCAAAATAGGTGGATTTTCCGGTTCGTTTTCATCGGTTTAACTGGCCGTGAACTCGTGCCGGCAGTGCAACAATCAATTTCCCAAGGTATTCAGGTGGTAGTGACCCAATGAAATTTCGGCTCCCTCTTTTCGTCGTCTTCGTCTCGGCTTTAATTTTGTTCGCCCTGTCCGGCGCTGCATTTGCCCGGACGGCCAGCACCACCACGACCAAGTCCAAAACCACAGGACACGTTACTGAAACGGCCCACGCGCAAAAGCGTATGGCGCATCTGCGTCACCATCGCGGATCCAAAACGCACGTCGCCGCCAAAGCAACAACTAAAAAGACCACGGCAAAACCCATGGCAGCAAAGGGCCCGGCACGCGCAACTTCCGCCCGCGCAGCCACGCTCAAGACCGTATCTCTCACTACCACGGCCGGCACGCGCCGCCGCGTTCGCCATGTGTATGTTGAGCGCTTCACCGGACATTCTTTTTCTGACGACAATACCGACGGCGATATCGTAGAAGGTGAAGATCCCGTCGTGCGCCAGGCCGCCATTGACGCCCTGGGCAACATGAACGGGACCGTAGTCGCCATTGACCCAACCAGCGGACGCATCCTGGCCATGGTCAACCAGAAGCTGGCGCTCAGTGAAGGCGCACAGCCCTGCTCCACCATTAAAGTCGCAGTCGCGCTTGCCGGACTCAGTGAAAAAGTTATCACCCGTGAGGAAGCCGTAAGCCTCGGCGGCCGTTCACAGATGAATCTCACCAACGCGCTTGCCCATTCCAACAACGCATACTTTGAGGCCGTCGGACGCCGCCTTGGTTTTGAGCGCGTCAGCGCTTATGCCCATCAGTTTGGCCTCGGTGAGCTTGCCGGATACAACATTCAGGGCGAGCACCTCGGCACCTTCCCAGCGCATGAGCTCGATGCCAAGCTCGGCGGCGTCGGCAAAATGTGCTCGTTCGGTGAAAGCATCTCCATGACTCCCCTGCAGCTCGGCGCTCTGGTCTCGGCCGTGGCCAACGGAGGCACGCTCTTTTACCTTCAGCATCCCACGTCAGTCGATCAGGTCATCAGCTATCAGCCCAGGGTAAAACGCCAGCTCGATATCGGCCCGCTGGTTCCAGAAATTGCAGAAGGCATGACCGGCGCAGTCCAGTACGGAACCGCCCGCAGCCTGCGCCTGAACTTTAGTGAAGCGCAGATCCTGGGCAAGACCGGCACCTGCTCCAAAGACGGCACACGCTTCGGCTGGTTCGCCTCATACGCAGACACGCAGTTCGGGCACATCGTGACCGTAGTTTTCCTCGAAGGCGGACGCCCCACCTTCGGCCCCAAAGCCGCAGAAATCAGCGGCATATTCTACCGCGGACTGTATGACCACAACTTCTTCCGCCAGTCGTCTCCCAACGCTCGCAGCGTTGGAGAGAAGTCGCTAGGCGCACAGTAGTAAGGCACGCGAAAGAACTCTATAAAGAGCTCTGTTCTAAATACCAAAATAAGGCGTCCATTGATTTGGGCGCTTTTTCTTTTTCCCAATACCTCCTCTAGTCGTCATCCCAACGCTCGTTAAACGCACGCGCGCTTTCTTCAGCGCGTGTGTAGGGCGGAGGGACCTTGTGCCATGCATTCGGCAACGAGCTCTCACCGAACTATCCACAGAATCCTTCCTTTTAAAATAGCCCAATGCCTCCCTTTCAAATTGCCAAAGATAAGTTAACTGCTATAACCCAGTTGAATTTTTTAGAGGAACGGTTATTACAACGTTTGATTGAGGGCAACCTGGATGCCGTATTCCTGTGTCGGTTGGTGGCAAGCGAGTTTTCAACCGGGCGCGAGCACGCCGGAAGAATCTATACTCTGGGAATACACCGTCTCCTCCGCCACATCCGTTGGACTCTCAAAATCCAGGTGGTATCCATCCGGATCTTCCACCGCAGTCACCCACATCGCATTCCCTACAAAAGGCGTTTTCGCCTCTATCCCACGCGACCTGAATTCCCGATAAAGCGCCAGCGCATCCACGCACTGAAAGCAGACAGAAACACCCATGCCCAGTTTGCCTTCCGGACGCCCCGAATTTGGATGGTGGTCTTTCTTAAACTCCTGCAACATCAGCGCCGCACTGCCAATCTCCAGCCAGCACCAGCGAACTTTATCCGGACCATCGGGCGTCCACTTTTTGGTCATCACAAAGCCCAGGCCATCCACATAAAATCGCAACGACGCTTCCATGCTGGTCACACCCAAAAAGGGCACAGCCTGCTGGACGTTCACTTCGGGTTTTATTGCTTCGGGTTTTATTGCTTCGGGTTTTGTTACTTCGCTTTTTGTCACTTCAGCTTTTGTCTGCATTGCCATATTAAATTCACTCAGGTAAAGAACCCGGTTTGCAGATCACGAATGTGGCACCGGCACTCCTGCCGGTGGAAGGTTTTAGAATCAGGAATGGAAATTCCCTTGTTGGATTGCCCAGGGCCTGTAATTCAAGCAGCCGATCTACTCTGCGCCAAATGGCCACCTGCCAACTGCCCGTTGCTCTTCAGTCTTTAGCCGAAGCCGCTAGCACAGACCGCTTTAGCTAAAAGCCAAAAGCTAAGAGCCAAAGGCTAATCGCTAATTGCCAACTGCGGTTCGCTCAAATGCCCGCACCAACCACCTAAATACTAACTACTGCTCCGAATACGCCTCATCCAGCAATTCCATCACATGCTTCACCGGGGTCCTCAGCCCATTCTTTTCCATGCCGGCCCGCAATTGGATCATGCAGCCCACATTCGCCGTCGCCAGCATGTCAGAAGAGACAGACGTAACATCTTCCATCTTCTTTTCCAGAATCTGCATGGAGAGTTCATTCTGTATCACGTTATAAACTCCGGCGCTGCCGCAGCACTGGTCAGGATGCGGCAATTCCACCAGCTCGCATCCAATCGCTGTAAGCAATTCACGCGGCTGCATGCGGATCCTCTGCGCGTTGGCCAGATGGCACGGGTCCTGGTATGCCACGCGTTGTCCGATTTTCTTCTTCGGCGCGCGCAGCCCAATGCCTGCTAGATACTCAGTCACATCGCGCATCTTGGCCTTGAATTCTTTCGCGCGTCCCAGATACGCCGCGTCATGCTCCAGCAGATCGTCGTACTCTTTCATGTTTGATCCGCAGCCGGCTGCGTTGGTCACAATCGCGTCATACTCGCCGCCCAGAAAAATGTCGATGTTATGCCGCGCCAACGCTCGCGCCTCATCGCGCAATCCGGCATGGGCATGCAGCGCGCCGCA
>DASZMF010000191.1:0-1924 GCA_035552035.1 Candidatus Angelobacter sp. | reverse complement strand
AAAAAAGTAATGCAATTATCTATAAAGCCTATTTAAAACTCCAATTGGGCTGGCTATTGCGGCCCTGGCGGGTGAGTTGCTGTAAATGCGTGCCATCTGCCAGGACACTCCAGATTTGTTCCGTGCCACTTCTATTTGACTGAAACGCAATATGACGCCCATCAGGAGACCAGGTGGGGAAGTCATTTCTCCCGCCATCATGGGTTAATTGTATAATCTGTCGTGATGCGATATCCATAAGGTAAATATCTTGGCCGCCTAACACTCCGGGGCCATAGTTGCGCACCCAGGCAAAGGCCAGCAGTAAGCCATTGGGCGACCACGCCGGCGAAACAGCATAGCCCTGATCGGTCATCTTTTGCACGTTACTGCCGTCCGCATCCATCACGAAAATCTGCGGCAGTCCGGTGCGCCCACTTACCCAGGCAATCTGGCCGTTGGTCTTAGGATTAAACACCGGCGACACATCTCCCTTGCCGGTACTCAGCCTGCGCGCGCCTCCGCCAGATGCGTCCGCGATAAATATCTCTGACAGCCCGCTATGCATCGACGATGAAAATGCAATCTTCGCGCCATCTGACGACCACGCGGGTGAAAAATTATCGCCTCCGGAGCGCGGAAAAGCCACGGCGCGGCCCAGTTCGAGGGAGTACATTCTGATCTGCCATGAATCTTTTGTCAGCTCGCTGAACGCCAGCCGCGTACCATCCGGAGAGATGCGTGGCGAAAGCGCAATCGCGCCAAGCTTGGTGATCTGTTTCTGGTTGGCGCCGTCATAATCCATGGACCAAATTTCTTTATTGCCGCTGCGGTTGCTCACAAAATAAAGCTGGCTCTCGGCGATGCCGGCAATCCCACTGCCCAGGCGCGCAATAATCTCATCAGCAAAGCGGTGCGCAATCGTCCGTGCCATGTCTGGCGTGGCATCTTCTTTATATTGCTTGCCCAGAATCTGCGGCGCGCCCGGATTCTTCACGTCATACAGCCAGCCCTGGACATCCACTTTGCCGCTGTTCACGCCCACGTTACCAAACGTGAGCACGCCGGCGTTCGGAGGAGGATCGCCCCATGGCTTTGCCTGCAACTCTGCTGGCTGGCCCGGCACCTGTGACGGATAAAAACTTTTCGCCACCATGTCAAAGATTCCGGCATTTTCCAGGTCGCTCCATAGCGTCTGGTTAAACACCGTGGCCAGCGGCCCAGTCTGCGCGTCGCCGTTGGCGGCCTTGAAATCCGGCACCGCAATCCGCGGGCGCTCCTGGCCCATATTCAATTCAATCTTGATTCGGTCCTGCGCCGCGGCGGTATTGCTGCCCAGCACCATCGCCAGCAAACAGCTCAGTGAAAATATGCCAGCCGTAATTCGTGCGCTAATTCTTTTTGCTTTAAGCATTCACTCGCCTATTTCGGGGGATAGTCAAACCAAAAATCTACTGTAACCTTATTGCCTTCCGGAAGCTTGCCAAAAGTATCAATACGCTGGATCGCCCGCATGGCAGACTGGTCCAGTGACGGCACTCCGCTCGTCTGCGAGATGTGCACGTTTGAGGGGCTGCCATCCCCGTTAATATCAAATTCTATAAACGCGCGATGCGGCGCCACAATCCTCGGATCAATTTCATATGTCAGCCAGTTCTGCTGTACCCGTCGCTTTACGCCGTCCACATACCAGCCATATTTTCCGCCAAAGTCGGCGTTTCTAAAACTAAAGCCACCTTTATAGTTCGGCGTGGCCACTGCGCCATACGGCCCGCTCACCGGACCACCTTCTCCATACGGCACCGCCGTCTCCGGCGTCGGCATCGGACGTGGCAGCGCTTTCGTCGGTGGCGATGGCCTGTCTATCGTCTTCTTCGGCGGCGTTACTTTTCCCTTCACCGGCAGCGCATCGTCGTCTTTTTCGACAGGCTTAGGCTGTGGCTCT
>DASZMF010000190.1:0-12892 GCA_035552035.1 Candidatus Angelobacter sp. | reverse complement strand
CCCCGGCCACCTGTGTGGCTTTATTGTGCTGCTTAAAGCTGAATGCACTGATCTTTTGCGGCTTGCCATCTTCCAGCACCGTAAAGTCTTCCTGTTTAAGATCGGGTACAGGCTCGCCTTTGCCGTTGGTGGCCACCACGTCAACTACAACCAGGCGCGTATTGGCCCGCAGCACAGGGATTGATGGCGAATCCTGAGATTGTAATGGTGAAGGCACATAAGCTTTTTCTTCCGCCGCTACGCTCAACATGGAAAAGCTGGCAAGGATAGTGAATGTTGCAACAAAAAAAACCAGAGTGCGCCGCCGCAGGCTGAATGGCATAGATGAAACTCCTTGCGCAGGTTTATTGCTATTACCGGCGAGTGCGCACAATTCTAGCCTCTTTGGTACTAAGGGCAATCAGTAAATTTGTTAAGGAATGATAACTTGCGTTGCCATGCTTCCTATAAGGTTGCTGCTTCCATCCAATACAGCCAGCCGCAAGGTGTAATGGCCGGATTTCAGCGCCAGGCTCCTGGTGCAGGGAAAATAACTATGCATGAGCTGTTGATATTCAATTTCTTTCAAGGCAGCATTGGAATTGCCTTCCGCACGCACGGGCTCGCCTTTGGGCGGATAGGCCCATACCACGCAGCTTACCTTGGCATGCTGCAGATCGTCGCTCTCCCGCGCAAATGAAAGGGAATGCGGATCAATGGCGAATTTGACCACCAGCTTGTTCTGTGTCTCCGCCGATGGAGGTTGTACCGCGGCTTGAAACTGAATCGCCGGAGAGGTCGGCGCTTCGCGATCAAGAGAGCGGCCAAGAGCTTCCGCAACTGATTCACTATTTTCACCAATGGGTCCCAGCGCGTAGTATCCCTGCCGATAGGTAAGCTTCGCGTCAGGGCGGTTTACCTTTAGTTCAATCTTCCTGAACTTCGCGTCCCAGTTTCTATTCTGGGGATAGTACTCAATTGTGTAATAGGTCGATCCATCATTGATGCTGGTGCGGATTCCCAGATCAATATCGTTTCTATTGTAAAACGTTTTGCCGCCGGTCCGTTGTGACATGCTCTCCATGGCCGTGTGCGCAGGAAAACGATCATTCACGGAGACGCCCGCTGCATCAATTGGGTAGAGCGCCACCTGGGCGTTCATCAACTCATCGGCAATGTGCTCCGCCATGGGCGAGTAATCAATGATTGCCACCGCTCCGTCGCCTACATTGAAGTCGGGAAAGAGATTGATAGGAAAGCCTTCAGAGAGCCAGATAAGGTTTTTGCGTCCGGGGTAGCCGCCGAGCGAATGCGCCAGGAACAGCATGGAACTCTCCGTAAGCGCGCGCCCGTGGCCGGTCACCTGGAATGATCCCCTGTGTCCAAAGGGTGAGGCTGCCGCCTCAACCGTGGGAATGTGCGTGGGCCCTTGCGGCTTGAAGTGTGCCACTACATCACGCAACGCTTTTGTGTCCGTGGTGAAATCATGCAGCATGGTCAGTTTGCCATCCAGGGCATAAACCGCCGTAGGCTGAATGGGGGGATTGGTGTCCAGATACTTGATCAGCATGTCCTGCGCATAGGCATGGTTGGAAAAATCTGTATTAATGGCGTCGAGCAAAATCACGTTCAGGCAGCTGCTGTTGGAAAATTCAGGGGCGTTGCTGATGACGCCCGGAGCAATTGGACGGGCCGGCGCTGCAGCAGCCGTTGGCTGGTGAAAGCTGAAGTCGCGAATCTTTTGCGGTTTGCCGTCTTCCATTACCGTGAAATCATCGGCCTTCAAGTCTAAAATCGGCTGCCCTTTCTGGTCCAAAACCACTGCATCCACCACCACCAGCCGCGTGGTGGCCCGCAAAGTACTCTGCGATTTATAAACGACCAGGTCGTCTTTCTTCTGGGCGCCGGATTCAGGGTCCTGCGAGTAAGCAACGGTGGAAGTGGCTAAAGTAAAGATCATGAGAGCGAAAGTCATAAACGTAGCGGCGCTCTTCATCGAATACCGGCGTGCGGATAGTTGCATAGCTAGCTCCAGCAAAAGTGAGACTCTGTTGCTTTGTTCCCAGATTATAGACAATACCAGGCCAGAAAATGTACCAGCCTTAACTACTCTTAATTAAAGTTCAAGCTACTAAAGTTCAGGCATCTTGGGCGCTGGCACGGAGGGCAGAGGATGCGGCTTGCCTTTTTCCAGTGTGGCGGCAAAGGATTGGATCGCCGGGTAATAATCTTTGACCATATCCATGTCATTGTGGTCGGCATTGCGTACCCAGAAGGATTGCTTCGGCGCATTCGCCAGATCAAACATCTTTTGCCCATGCCAGAAAGGAATCACGGAGTCTCCGTGGCTGTGCATGATGAATACCGGGGTGTGAACATGGCGGATATATTTGCCGTTGGGAAACTTGTCGAAGGGCAGCAGGGGAATTTTAGTCAGCACGCGAAACGCCGAGACAAACGGGCTCTGCAGGATCAGTCCCGCAGACGGTCTTTTTGCCGCGATATACGTTGCCGGTCCGGTGCCGACGGAGCGCCCAAAAATGATGATCCGGTCAGGCTCTGTCTTGAGAATTACCGCCAGGTAGTCATAGGCTGCTGCCTCGTCTTCATACGCGGCCCGCTCGCTGGGCTTGCCTTCACTGGTGCCGTATCCTTCGTAGTCGTAGGCGAAAATACTAAAGCCGGCGCGGCGCAGGTCCTCCAGCCAGTAGTGATCATCGCCCAGGTCTTCCGCGTTGCCATGGCTCACCAGCAAGGTGTATCTGGCAGCGGGATTGGGAAGATAAAGAGCGGAAATCTTCTTGCCGCTGGCCGTGGTGATCTTAAGGACTTCCGGCGAGTCCCTATAAGAAGAAGGATGCGGGAGAAAGATCATGCTGTCGGAAAGGAAATAGGCAAACAACGCGAACCCAAGATAAAGCGCAACTAATACCAGCAGCATGCGGTTAAGAATTTTCTTCACTCTTTAAAGGTAATAGCTGACCCCTTGCCAGCGAGTCAGCTATCTTTAATTAGTTCGGGTTTGCGGAGAGCTTATTTACTTTTCCCTGCCGGTGACTTCATCTGCGTTACCGCTGTCTGCTTCTGCTCAGGCGTGGGCGCTGCCGGTTCGGCCACTAAAGCTTTCAGCCCCAACTCGCGGCGAAGTTCAACTTCCAGCCGGGCGGTAATGTCTTTGTTATCGCGCAGAAACTGCTTCACGTTTTCGCGGCCCTGGCCAATGCGCTCGCCCTTGTAGCTGAACCATGCGCCGGATTTTTCCACGATTTCCTTGGTCACGCCCAGATCCAGCAAATCGCCTTCGCGAGAAATGCCTTCGCCATAGATGATGTCAAATTCGGCCTCACGAAAGGGAGCGGCGGTCTTATTTTTTACGATCTTCACCTTGGTCCGGTTGCCGATGACCACATCACCGTCTTTGAGTGCCCCAATGCGGCGAATATCCACGCGGACGGAAGAATAAAACTTGAGCGCGCGGCCGCCGGTGGTGGTTTCAGGATTGCCAAACATCACGCCGATCTTTTCGCGGATCTGGTTGATAAAAATCAGGCAGGTGCGCGATTTGGAAACGATGCCGGTCAGCCGGCGCATGGCTTTGGACATAAGCCGGGCCTGCAGACCCATGTGGCTGTCGCCCATTTCGCCGTCTAATTCCGCCTTGGGCACCAGCGCCGCGACGGAATCCACCACCAGAACGTCAATGGCATTCGAGTGCACCAGAGCTTCAGCGATCTCAATGGCCTGCTCTCCGTAATCCGGCTGTGATACCAGCAGGTTATCCACGTCCACACCCAGCTTTTTGGCATAGAGTGGGTCGAGCGCGTGCTCAGCATCCACAAAAGCCGCCATGCCGCCTGCCTTCTGCGCCTCAGCAATTACCTGCAGCGCGATGGTGGTCTTGCCGCTGGATTCTGGTCCAAAGATCTCAACTACGCGTCCGCGGGGAAAGCCGCCCACGCCCAGGGCCAGGTCAAACGAAATGGACCCGGTGGAGATTACAGCAATAGGGACAATCGCCTCTTTGTTTCCCAGGCGCATGATGGAGCCCTTGCCGAACTGCTTTTCTATTTGCGAGAGCGCCAGATCAATCGCCCTGGTTTTTTCCTGCTTTTCATCAACCATTCATCGTCTCCAGGCGGCATGTCCTTGTTTGCGGATAAGGACCTATGCCTCAGTTTTAGTGCTATCGAATATCTCCGATATGCGTAAGCAACATATATTTCTATCACATGGCGAACAAAAGGGGAATTTTATTTTGCAGATGCTGAATATTTTTAGGATTGTGGCTGGAATGGGGGAGTAAAGTTCGCTACGCAGGGATTGGAACAATCGAGCCCCGATAATCTGCTGACCGTGAAAAGGACTTTAGAAACTCGCGAATCAGGCTTATTTTCTATATCTTACCCAGAATCTTGCAGAACAAAAAGCTGCCGAAGTGTTTCCACTTCGGCAGCATTGTTATCGGCGCTGTGAAGGAAGCAGCGCTTAGTCTGACTCTGTAAACTGAATAAAGGGCGCTGTTCCACCGGTGGCGGTACAGCTGCCAAGGGTGAGGTTATTGGTTTCGCCAGTTGTACCGGCTATCTGAGACGGCGGTATGCACGCTGGCGCCGTCGTGGATCCATCGGTCACCGCTACCTTCACTGTAAGGTGTGAGCCCGCGTTAAATTGCGCTCTTGAACCACCGGCGTTGCCGACGATGTTGAACTCCGCCTGGCTCCAGCCGCTCGCGATAGCCGTACGGCTATCGGCAACAGACGCGCTAAAAGCTGACGTGCCAAAAGTGGTAGTGGCCACGTCATTTCCACCTGACGTCGCAGAGCCTGAGAGCGTCAGAGTTGAAAGCTGGGTAATTGGAATTTGTCCTCTGGCGACCAGGGTCGCCGGGGTATTCTGAACGCAATCCACGCCAGGACCTGCTGCATCCGCTCCAGCATTCACAAATCCGCTGGGGCAGGCGGCGCGGGTGCTGGTGCCGAAGTCGATCAGCCAGTATTCAATAAATACTTCCGTGTTTCCGGTCAACTGAGAACTGGTAAGTGATACAGGAGTATTGGTGGAAAGAACATATTGCACCCAGGCTATGCAACGGGTGGAGCTGCCGCAAGCCGAGGTATGAGCGAAGTTTGTGTTGACCTGCAGCGTATATTCATTGGTTCCAAGTATGCCGCCACCGCCAAACAAAGCAACGCCGACGCTCTTTTCAGAGGTCACGCCCGTTACCGTTGGGAAACTGCCTTTTACCAAGCTGAACAGATGCCCTGATGGCGCCTGAGCGACCCAATCAGAACCGTTGCCAGCTACCTCTATTCTGTTTTCAAAAGGCTTTGGCAGCGCGGACCGATAGCCCGGCGCCGGGGCGCATTCCACTGCTTCCCATCGCGTGCTGGGAAAGGAGGCATGGAAACATCCAGCCGCGGGTATGCTGATTTCGTGCATGGTTGTGCGCCAGGCCGCTTGTGCCTGCAATTCAGCCTGGCCAATGGGTTCAACCGCCTGAACATCTTGAGCTATCGCCATCAGCGACATAGCAGAAATACAAAACAGTGCAATTAGGAACCGGATTTTCATTTGAGTATTCTCCTGTTTTTCAGGTTGTGAGGAACCTTGCATAAGTGTGGAGATTCGCTTTCTTGGGAAAGCAAGCCACCTTAAGAATCCTCAGTTTCAGCCAATGACACGTGGATCCAAATCTCTTCAAGAGAGAAGAATTGAACACTATTTGAGAGCTGGATTGCAATAATGAATTGCAAAGTGCCAAGGAACAGCCACAGAGCTAGCCTGTTATTTATGCCACCGAGGAAGCACTCTTTGTATATGGGTCCACTTTATTTCCGAAAACCGAACGCGCGAGGCGTGCCTGATTTCGTAATCAGTGAGATAGGCCGCTTCGTCGTACTTGACACAAAGCGCTCATCTGAAGAACTTTGAGCCATTCCTTAAAATGAACTCGGATGGATTACATTCGGTTGGCCTTCCAACAGGCATAAAAAGTGATTAGCTCACGCATTGCCATCGCAAAAAAACTCCCGGGCCTTGGATACCCGGGAGCGGAGGAGCCGAACAGTTGCGGTTGGGACTGTCTTTACCAATAAGTGAGTTTTACGTTGTCCAGCCAGGTGTTATAAGCAGCGTGGTTGGCCTTGTTGTCCATCTGGAAGGCCACATTCAGCTCATTCACCGTGGATTTTCTGCCGGTATAAGTGCGATTTACGTAGTGCGTTACGCCATCCAGAGTGATGGAAATATAGGTCAAAGTGGTGGCCGTGCGCTTAAATTGCCAGGTCAAGTGGTGCCATTTGAAAGCCGCAGGCATGGCGCAGGGGATTCCCGTGGAAAGCCAGTTGCCTTGCACATTGCCCCATACGTCCCATACTTTTGCGGCGATATTGCATTGAGTGCCAAAGATCCATCTCATCTTGCCGTTGGCCTGATTGTTATCAAATTCCAGCGCCTGGGCGTTCTGGGGCGCCTTGATGTAAAAATCCAGGTCGTATTTGAGATTGGTGGCACCATTGGCTGCGCCCAGTTGCTTCCACCACAGGGCATCAGCGTAGGGTTTGCTGCTGGCGAGATAGAACACTCTTGCGTTGCCGCTGGCGGAAGGGCTGGCGATGCCTGCCGCAGTGGCGATGGTTGCTGTTGGGCCGTTGGCGCCGATGCCGGCGCAGGTAGTGCAGCTTTCCCAAGCGGCCATTCTCTGGATCTGGGTCTTTACAGTTTGAGCAGACGAACGAAGGGGCGCGGCAGATAAGGCGAACAAGGTGGTCACCAGGACGATCAAAGTTTTGGTCGTTTTGTTTTGCATTACTACTCCAGGGATTGGTTTGTTGGCCGCGATTTTTGCCGCGACGAGGTTGCAGCTTAACCACCGATCTACTCTGCTTCAACCCTTTTCGACGCGCGCGGCGAGAAACCCAAAATCGCGAACTACTAGGTGATTACGGCCTTTTCTTAATCCCAAAAACTAAGGGAGCAGCCGGTTGGCCGCTCCCTCGCTTTTTTCGATGTCGCGGCAAAGTCTGCCGCTAGTCTGAGTGTTTTCTATCTTATTGCGATACTGTGATCCCTTAACACTACCAGTACGTCAGGGCTACTTTGTCCAGCCAGGTGGAATAAGCATGCATGGCGGAGTCGCCATCCATCTGGAAAGCCACATTCAGCTCATGGACGCCGGACGGGCCTGCTGGATAGCTCCGGTTCACGTAATGCGTCACGCCGTCATAGGTAAAGCCGACGAAGACTACGTTGGTGGAAGTGCGCTGAAATTCCCAGGTCAAGTGGTGCCATGTAAATGCCGTGGGCGCGGAGCAGGCGACACCGGTAGAAATCCAGTTGCCCGCTTTGTTACCCCATACGTCCCAGTGGCCGCCCTTGATATTGCACTGAGTGCCGTAGATGAATTTGTGCACCCCGTTGGACTGATTGTTATCAAACTCCAGCGCCTGGGCTACACCCGGATTGGTAATGTAGAAAAACACGTCATACTTGAGATTGGTTACGGTATCCACTGCGCCCAGCTGTTTCCACCACAGAGCGTCAGAGTACGGCTTGGTTCCGCTGATTTTGAAGATCGCTGAGTCTCCATCGAGCGAAGGCGATGCCTGACCCGCTGTCATGGAGAAAACTGCTACCGGGCCGCTGGCGTTCACGCCTGCACAAACGGTACAGCTCGCCCAGCCAGCCATCTGTTCAATACTGCTCTTGGTCACGGCTGAAGCCGGGGGAGTCGGCAACGTGGAAGGTGGAGGCGGCGCTGGAGCTGCGGCGGTGCCGGTTACTGTGAGAGCGATCGGCGTTGCTTTGATAACGGCTCCGCTCGAATCCCACGCTTGAATAACAACACTATGTTTGCCTGCCGCCACGGCCAGTGACGTGTTGAGGCTGCTTGCAGAACCCAGAAAAACGCTGACATTATCCACATAAATTCTCATTGCTGTAACAGGATGTGTAGAAGTTGCAGAGGCGACGAAGTGGACCGGGGATCCAGAGGTGGATCCAGTTGCGGGGGAACTAACCGAGACTCCCGCATAGGATGCGGTGGCCAGAGCCAGGGTCGTAATGATGAGCCGAAAAGCGTTAATCACTGCGCATACTCCTTCAGAGCTAGAGTGCATTTGCTTGAGGAGCAGAGGTTACGGTGGCATCTACTCTGCTTGTATCAGGAGATTTCTTAATTGAGTAAGATTAGCGCCTTAAGAGAGTAGTACAGTGAGGAAAACGAGGATCAGCCTCTAAAAATGAGGCTTTGAGGCAGACGGAAAGAGTAGGACTAAGTACAAAAACGCCAAAAAACACCTAGAAATTCAGGAGCTCTGGGTTAAGAAATGTTTATCTCATGCTACAGAGTCTTCAATTTTGGAGAGAACTTTGTCGGTTTTGTAGCGCAATACGCCTTCAGCTTCAGAGCGATGCAGTTTGTGAATCAGGTAGAGCGGGCGGCGGCGGACTTCATCGTAAATGCGCCCAATATATTCGCCGAGCAAGCCTGTACAAATCAGCTGAATGCTTCCTAGAAAGAGCACGGAGAGAAGCGTGCCCACGTGTCCCGCGCCGGGAACGAAGCCGAAAAATTTGAGGTGAAACACACTGTTGCCCACGGCGATAAGAGACAGGAGCAGGGTGAAAGCCATGATCAGTCCGCCCAGAGCCATGCCCAGGCGCAACGGCTTATAGCTGAAGCTGAAGATTGCGTCCATGGCGTACTTGAAGAGCTTCAAAAACGTTTGCTTAGGTTCGCCGGCGGCGCGGCCCGCGCGCTCATAATAGACAACGGCGGTGGGGAAGCCTACCCATGCCCGCAATCCGGGAAGGTAGCGGTTTCCTTCCTGGATCTTGATGATGGCATCCGCCGCCTGACGATCAAGCAGGCCAAAAATTCCCGCGTTCAAGGGAATGGGGAAATCTGAGATCAGGCCCATCACTTTATAAAACAGAGGGAACATTTTCCCGCGAATGCCTTTTTCCGCGCGGCTGGAACGCTCCGCGATTACAACTTTGGCGCCGTCTTTCCAGGCCTTAACCAATCGCGGCAGGACTTCTGGAGGATCCTGAAAGTCGCCATCCATCAGCATGATGGCGTCACCGCGGGCGACTTGCAGTCCGGCGGTCAAGGCTGCCTGATGGCCAAAATTACGAGAGAACTCCACCACGTTTACGTGTGGATCGCGTTGCTGAATTTCCAGCAGCAGAGAAAGCGAGCGGTCACGGCTGCCGTCATTCACGAAAATGATCTCCCAGCTTTCACCCAGGGGGTTCATTACGGTTCGCACTGCATCGTGAAATGCGGCGATGTTTTCTTCTTCGTTATAAATTGGCACCACAACAGACAGCATTGGCCTGACTCCAGGAAAACTACCCTCTTGACTTGTGTCCGCGATTTCCTTGCCGTGCCCGCTCTCGCGGTCGAAACTAAGCTGCTTCATTCTGGTCGGACGTTTCTTTCAGAGACGACTTAATGGCTGCCGAATTTTCACTCACTACATCCGGACGCCCCACGCTGTAATAGTTGAGTCCGGCGGCCTGCATGTCTGCCGGCTTAAACAGGTTTCTGCCGTCCACCACAATGGGATAACGCAGCAACTTCTTAACGCGGCGAAGGTCCAGGGCAGCAAAGTCTTCCCACTCGGTGAGCACCAGGCAGGCGTCAGCGCCTTCCATGGCTTCATAAGAACCGGTGGCGAACTTTACTGCGGTGTTCGGCCCAAATTCCTCGGCAGCGCGGTCCATGGCGGCCGGATCATAGGCGGTAATGCAGCAGCCTTCCTTCAGAAGCGCATTGATAATGGAGACCGCCGGAGACTCGCGCAGATCGTCTGTGCCGTTCTTGAATGCCAGCCCGAGCACGGCCAGCTTTTTGCCTTTGAGAGTCCAGAGGGCCTTGCGGACTTTGCGCATAAAACGGCTGCGCTGCTCTTCATTCACACGGACGGTTTCATCGAGCAGGCCAAAGTGGCAGCCATTTTCACGGGCCACAGAGCGGAACGCCAGCAGGTCCTTGGGGAAGCAGGAGCCACCATAGCCGACGCCGGGGGAAAGGAATCGGCGACCAATGCGGGAATCTGATCCAATGCCTTCACGCACCTGTTCCACGTCAGCACCCACGGCCTCACAGACGCTGGCCACGGCATTGATGAAAGAAATCTTCATGGCCAGGAAGGCGTTGGAAGCGTGCTTGATCAGTTCGGCGCTTTTGGCGCTGGTGCGGATGAGGTTGGCTTCAAAAGGGCCGGAAACCGGGCCGGGAATGGCGTCAGCATGTTTGTAATAGCTGCCTTCCGTGAGTGGCTGGTAAGCCCGGGCGAGCACTTCAGCGCAACGGTCAGTATCTGCGCCCACCACAATGCGGTCAGGATAAAGGAAGTCAGCCACGGCAGTGCCTTCGCGCAGAAATTCGGGGTTGGAGGCAACGTCAAAAAGTTCCGCCGGCGCGCCATTAAGTAGCATAATTTTGCGCACCCAGCTGTTGGTATAGACCGGGACGGTGCTCTTCTCGACGACCACTTTATAGTCGTCAATGGCGCAGGCAATGCCCTGGGCCACGGATTCCACGTACGAAAGGTCGGCGTCGCCGTCATCTTTCGGGGGAGTGCCGACAGCTATGAAAATGACTTCACTTTTTCTTACGGCATCCGCCAAATCGTCGGTAAAACCGAGGCGTTTGTCGCGATGGCGCTCAAGCAGTTCGGGCAGAAATTTCTCATGAATGGGGCATTCGCCGCGCTGGAGCTCGGCAAGTTTACGTTCATCGTTATCGACTAAAAGTACGTCATGGCCCAGTTCTGCAAAGCAAGCGCCTGCCACAAGGCCAACGTAACCTGATCCAACTACTGCAATTCTCATTATTGAGTCCCCAAGATCTAGAAAAGTATGTGTTCCCGGTCAGAATGTGAAAAGTTCGAGAATTCCCATAACTGCTAGAAGTTTCAGATGTCAGAACACCTGCTTTTGGATGTCAGGCCTAAGTAAATCCAGCAGCCAACATTTCCCAAGCTGCTGACATCAGAGCTTGGAGTAGAGTTGCTGCTCAACAGCATCCGTTCGCGGGCATTCCAGGCAAGCCCATAGACAGGAATCGATGATTTCTCTGAAAAAAGTTTCCCTTGTATCCAGCCTCGCCTTATTCGGATTCTCTTTTCTAACAGGTTGCGGAGGCGTAGGCCTCACCGCTGGCTCCCCCACTCCAACGCCGACACCAACTCCCGGCGGCCCAGCTCCCGCAGGGACGATCCAGAGCGTGAACCACATTATCTTCATGATGGAAGAGAACCGCTCTTTTGATCATTATTTTGGCAAGATGAATGACTACCGGCAGAGCATTGGATTGGGACGCGATACGGACGATCTTGAAGCCACCTTTACCAATCCCGCCGATGACGGCATCCTGATCAGCACTTCTCATATCACCACCAGCTGCATTTTTGATACGACAGCCGCGTGGGTTGAGTCGCATGGCG
This sequence comes from Candidatus Angelobacter sp., assembly GCA_035552035.1. Classification (GTDB taxonomy): domain Bacteria; phylum Acidobacteriota; class Terriglobia; order Terriglobales; family Acidobacteriaceae; genus Angelobacter. The sequence goes on along the minus strand of DASZMF010000190.1, from coordinate 1,457 downwards.
ACGCCAATCGTTTTGACATTACTGACGATGCTCCGCTGTTGCTGGATGGTTTTGTGCATACCGCGGGCCTGGGAGCAGTGCACGACGGAGATGCTGACACCGAAGGCATTCGCACCATGACTTTTTATACGCAGAGCGATCTGCCCTCGCCGTATTCGCTGGCGTCACAATTTGCCACTTCAGATCGCTTCTATGCTCCAGCTCCCGTGCAAACAGAAGATGAGCGTCTTTATTCCATGGCGGCCACCTCACAGGGTTTGACGCGGCCACCGCAGGCCACCAACACGCAGCTGACGGCCAAGACGATTTTCCAGCTGCTGGATGCCGCCGGAATTTCCTGGAAGGTTTACTCCGTGGACAAACAGCCGAACGGACTGCTGATTGCTTCGTTGAGAAACTTCCAGCCATACGCTTCCACCAAGGAAGACCACATCGTCCCGATCGCACAATTTTTGACGGACGTGGCCAGCAATAGTCTCCCCCAGTTTTCCTACATCGAACCAGGATTCGCCTCCGGCCGCGATGAGCACCCAGGCACCACGGACAATGTGCAGTTCGGCACCGCATTTATGGCCACGCTGTTCAGTGCGCTGATCAATAGCCCGTCATGGAAAGACACGGTCTTTTTCCAGACCTTCGATGAAGGCGGCGGATTTTTCGATCACGTCAGCCCCATGATTGACGGCCGGCCGATTCTGGAGCTTTCCGCCAGCGCGTCTGGACAGGCGGTTGGCCCGGGCATGTATTCAACTGACTCCGCCATTATGCATGTACCCAGCCCGGATGGAATTCTGCCGCGCGATTTGCGCCCCAACGATCCTGATGACAACTTCACCCGGACTGGTTTCCGCGTTCCGGTCATGATTGTGTCACCGTTTGCCAAGGCGCACTACGTTTCACACACGCCCATGGATTACACGGCCATCCTCAAGTTTGTGGAAGAGCGGTTTAATCTACCCAACCTTAACGCCCGCGATGCAGCGCAGCCCAGCATGGACGAGTTCTTTGATTTCGCGAATTCGCCCAACTTGAATCCGGGAACGCTGGCGAGCCAGCCCGTCAACTTGCCGTGCAATGCCAATCTGGCTTCGGCGCCAAGACCCACAACGCTACCCTAACGTTTTCATGAGTCCTAGCAGTTCGTAAAAGTAAAAATCCCCTGACGCGAGTCAGGGTTTTGCTTTTAGCAGGGCTTTCGACAACTCTGGCCAGAGCTGCTGCACCTAAACTATCGGACAAAGCACATATGCGATCCACACTCCTCTTTTCTCTGGCGCTCTCTTTTCTATTGAGCGGCTGTCACCGCAGCCGGACGCAGCCGCAGGTTCCACAAACGTCCGTTGAGCATTCCTCCGTTGAGCAGTCGCCTGTAGAGCAAGCAAGTCAAGAGCCTGTAACAAAAGAGAGTGAAGGTGGGTACTGCATGTTCTCCTCGGCTACTGGGCCAGTGGATTCAC
>DASZMF010000189.1:0-3294 GCA_035552035.1 Candidatus Angelobacter sp. | reverse complement strand
CTGGAAAACCAATGCGATCACTGCCAGCACTAGCAACAGGTGAATAAAGCCGCCCATGGTGTAGCTGCTGACCACTCCCAACAGCCAGAGTACGAGTAAAACCACAAATAGTGTCCAAAGCATGTCACCCTCACAGTGTTAACAATCTTGTCAATAGCTTGGAAGCCGCTGGTGCTAAGGTGGTTGTAAGCAATCGCGAGCTGCTGAAAAAAGTGCGTATCACTACATGAGTTTTTCTTCACATTACTTTTGTTTCTCAGGCAACTAGCGCGGAGCAAGGCAGAGGCTATATCGTTACAACATGAAAGTTGCGATTCAGGGGGAGCGCGGCGCATTCAGTCATCAGGCTGTCATGCGCCTGGTGCGCGGTGCTAATGTTCTGGCGTGCGCAACCTCCGCGCAGGTTTTTGACGCCCTTGAATCAGGCCGCGCCGCCGCTGCCGTAATTCCCGTGGAGAATACTCTGGCTGGCCCTGTGGGCGAGCATCTTGATCTTCTGCTGGAGCGCAATGTTTTTGTTCATGCGGAAATGCGGCTGCGCATTGAACACAACTTGATCGCCATGCCCGGTACGAAATTGAAAGATATTCGCCAGGTGTTTTCGCATCCGGTGGCGCTGGATCAGTGCCGCAACTTTTTTCGCCATCACAAACAGATTTCTGCCATGCCGTTTTATGACACTGCCGGAAGCGTGAAGCACATCATGCAAGAAAAGCTCCGCGACACGGCGGCCATCGCCAGCGGCCAGGCAGCCAGGGAATATCGCGGCAAAATCCTGCAAGCCGGACTGGAAGATAACAAGCAGAACTTCACCCGGTTTTTCCTCATCAATAAGAACAAGAAAATCTCTCCCAAGGCCGATAAGACATCTCTGGCGTTTTCACTCAAAAACGTCTCCGGAGCGCTTTTCAAGGCTTTGAGCGTTTTTGCCCTGCGCGACCTCGATTTGAGCAAGATTGAGTCGCGTCCGGTGAGGGGAAAGCCATGGGAATATTGTTTTTACGTGGATGTGTTGCGGGGAAACGACGAAGCCATGCGCCTGGCTCTGAAGCATCTGGAAGAGGTGGCTGGATTCGTAAAAGTACTGGGTGTTTATCCCCGGGAAAAGTGACAGAAGTTATGCAGATTCAAGGATTTCGGAATACCTGATTGCCCGGCGGTAATTTGCCGCCGCTTTGCCAGTTCGAGTACAATCCGCGCTACCACGAAATTGGGTAAACTGCATCTTTTCGGATATCTGAGTCATCAAATGTGAGCGTATTTATATCAAGGATGGGACTTTTATGGCGTCAGAGACAAATGTAACAAATATTGAGCCAATAGGAGCGACGCCTGAACAGCGCCAAGCACTAACCGCAGAACAGCAGAAAAGCATACCGGTCTTGCCGGTCCGCGATACTGTTCTATTCCCGCATGCGGTACTGCCGCTTACGGTGGGTCGGGAAAGCTCAATTCAACTGATTAATTCCCTGGGGGAAGAAAAAACCATATTGGTAGTGGCCCAGCGTGAAGCCCGTGTGGACGCTCCGCAACCTACCGATTTATATGCCATTGGAACACTGGCCACGGTACACAAAGTGGTCAAGATGCCGAACCAGAGCCTCTTTGTGTTTACTGAAGGGCTGAGTCGCGGCAAGCTGCAGGAATTTACTCAGCTCACACCGTTTTTGCGTGCAGATGTTGAAGCAATTCCAGATGCCGAACCTGAGATGTCGCCGGAAGTGGAGGCGCTGCAGCGCAACGTATTAACGCTGTTCCAGCAGATCGTCGCCGGATCGCCAACGCTGTCTGACGAATTGCAGACCGTGGCCATCAACATTGAAGAGCCCGGCCGCCTGGTGGATTTTGTGGCATCATCGCTTCCATTCCTCTCTACCAAAGACAAGCAGGAAATTCTGGAGACGCCGGACGTAAGCCATCGGCTTCAGGCCATCAATCATCATCTGGCCAAAGAGTTGGAAGTGCAGCAGCTGCGCAACAAGATCCAAAATGAAGTGCAGGACCAGGTACAGCAGTCGCAGCGTGAATATTATTTGCGTGAGCAGATGAAGGCCATCCAGAAAGAGCTGGGCGAGCAGGATGAAACCCAGCGCGATGTGGATGAGCTACGTCAGAAAATTGAAGCAGCCGGCATGCCGGAAGAAGTAAAGAAAGAAGCCACCAAGGAACTGAATCGGCTGGCGCGCATGTCGCCTATGGCGGCGGATTACTCGGTCACTCGCAATTACATTGAGTGGCTGGCCGTATTGCCGTGGGCCAAGTCGAGCGGCGTGGTGGTAGACATAAAGAAAGCGGCGGAAGTTCTGGACTCAGATCACTACGATCTGAAAAAAGTAAAAGACCGCATTCTGGATTATCTTTCCGTGCGACGGCTCAAGCCATCCATGAAAGGGCCAATCCTTTGCTTTGTCGGACCTCCGGGCGTAGGTAAAACTTCGCTGGGCCGCAGCATTGCCCGCGCTCTGGAGCGGAAATTTGTCCGCCTCTCTTTGGGCGGCGTACACGATGAAGCGGAAATTCGCGGTCATCGTCGCACATACATTGGCGCATTGCCAGGGCAGATCATGCAGGGGCTGCGTCGCGCTGAGACCAACGATCCAGTTTTTGTGCTGGACGAAGTAGATAAACTCGGGCGCGACTTCCGTGGCGATCCTTCATCGGCGCTGCTGGAAACTTTGGACCCGGAGCAGAACGGCACGTTCCGCGATAACTATCTCGACGTACCGTTTGATCTTTCCAAGGTGCTCTTTATCTGCACGGCCAACATGCTGGACACAATTCCAGAGCCGCTGCGCGATCGTATGGAAATTATCGAGCTTCAGGGTTACACCGAAGACGATAAGACCCACATCGCTGAGCGCTATCTGGTGCCCAAGCAGATTGAAGAAAACGGTCTGACCAAAGATCAGATTGAAATTCCCGAGGAATCTGTCCGCTTCGTGAGCCGTCATTACACGCGTGAAGCTGGCGTGCGAAATCTTGAACGCAATATCGGTACCATCTGCCGCAAGCAGGCGCGCCGGATTGCCGAAGGCAACGACCAGAAATTGCTCGTGACGCCGGAAATTGTTCAGGAATTTCTGGGCGGCATTAAGATTCGCATCGATACAGAGATTGCCGAGCGTACCAAGCGTCCGGGCGTGGCTGTTGGACTGGCCTGGACACCGGCGGGCGGCGACATTCTCTTTATCGAAGCCAACAAGATGAAGGGCAAAGGCGGCTTTACCATGACCGGACAGCTCGGGCAGGTAATGCAGGAATCCATGCAGGCCGCGTTGACCTGGGTGCGCTCCA
>DASZMF010000188.1:0-5662 GCA_035552035.1 Candidatus Angelobacter sp. | reverse complement strand
GACCACCTGCCGGGGCTAAAGTAGTAGCCGATTGCACCGCAATACTATGCTGGGTTGGACGAAGAAGCTCCCCGGACACGCCGAGGGCAGAGGCATGATAAGTGTGATTGCAATGATGCTGCGAACATTCCTTGGCCATTTTAAACTCCGCGATACCTGGAACATCTTTAGACACCGGCTGGCGCCGATCTTGCACAACAGCAATTTGGAAACTACTCTAACATCGCAAAGGGTAGCAGAGCTAGATAGTAGTTAGAGTCCAGATACTCTATAAGAAAAGAACGCAAAACCCTGAGCTAATCCTTTGATTCGACCTGAAAACTATATTGGGTTATTTCAGTTTTCTGGCCGTCTGGGGCAAGACCGTTGATAACCAGCCGATACGTTCCCGGCTTGATAACGCCTGAGTCCAAGGAAAAATGGATGGTGTCTTTGGTTTGTTCGGCGGAAAACGGAATGGACGATTTAAGCTGCCCGGATTCGGCCAAGATCCGCCCTTCATAAGAGCTGAAATTGCCGGGCTGCAGCAACTGAATGGTTAGATTAAAACGAACATTAGGGGATACAACTATGGTTTTGATGCCTCCAGCCCTGGCTCCGTCACTCAGGAAAAAACTTGGCGCAACCTGTGACTGCCTGAGTCCGTTAATGGTTCTGCGCTGGTAAACGCCCAGGATAGAGACGCAAATCAACAAAGCAAAGACGGTGGCTGTAACTGGCTGGCTTACGTTCGCTATGAATCTGGACATGAAGCCGGGGCCAGAAGGCGGCGCTTCCGTGCCTATCTGGCGGAGATGACTTACCAGTTCAGTGCCGGCTTTTACCTGTTCAAAGCAGGCCTGGCAGGAAAATAGGTGGTCTTCATAAGTCTCTCGCTCACTTTCGGTGAGTTCGCCGAGCAGATATTTTTCCGCCATAAGGTCCATGGCTGCGTCTTCGTGATTGATTGCTTTTGCGTTCATAAACTTACCTTACCTCTGAATCTGATTGAGCCTTGCTTACATAACCGTTAATTGCTTTTTCCTGTAAAGGTCCCCAAATTTATTAATGGCCCGGTGAAACAAGACGCGAAGATAGTCGCGGTCAACGCCAAAATCCTCGCAGACCTCTTCGTTATCACGGTCTTCAAAAAAGCGCGCCTGCAGAAGAAGACGGTCTCTTTCAGGAAGCTCGGAAAGTATGGCCAGCACCAGGTTCCTGTCTTCTTTGCGTTCCAGCAAATCATCGAGGCTCAACTTTTCATCGATTACGTCAATGGAATCGAGTGGATCATGCTGGTTGCGATGGTCGCCGCGCAGAGTTTCCGAGAGAACATTTTTGGCCACGGAATGCACATACGAGCCAAAACCAACGGGGTTGTTGATTTTGCCCGCTCGAACGGCGGTCAATACGCGGTAGAAAGTTTCCTGGATAATATCCTGGATGGCGTGAAAGTCCACCTTGCGGGAACGCAGAATGATTTTTAGGCGGTCACTGAAGTAGGCAACAAAGTGGGCTTCGGTGGCGGAGTCACGGGCCCCGAGGCGGCGGAGATACTCTTCATCGAAGGAATAGAAGTCCACTGTTACTCTGTGCAACCAGTATACTTCAGCGCTAGCAGGCTTTTTCTGTTCTTTTCCGGCGTGAACAAAGGCGTGCAGCGGCAGGCAAAGCAGGGCTGCTCTTTGTTTACCGCTCGCGAATTGTGAATTTAGATACACGCTTCTAATCTCCAGAAAAACCTCTCTCCAGAAAATCCCAAAATGGCACCATCTCTCATTCAAGACTGCGAACATTAAAGCCTGCGAAATGGCAGGTCAGATCCAAAATACAAACCGGGCTGTAAATCAACCATGGCCAGCGCGGACAGTGCGGTGGCGGTGGCCAGAATTCCTTGTTCATCAAAGTGCGGGCCTGAGTGATCGGCAGGAATGGGGCACAGCGGAACCAGCATGGCTGAACCGGGCCACGAACCGTCTGACTGCTGCAAGCTGCGCAGGTCGGCCAGGATGGCCCAGGCAGTTTGCATGCGCAAACGCATCATGCAGCGCAGCAACAGAGCCTGCTCCCATGCACCTTCACTCGGATGCTGGCAGGTCAATTGGCGGACTGCATTGACCACGAACCAGGGCGCCATGCCGGGCTCCCAATCCATTAAGGTGGAGGAAACAAAAAATCTTGAGGACAGACGGCAGCGCGTCTTCTGCATGTCAGTGCGGAGATTTGCCGCGAGAAATTCCGATGAAGCCGCGTCAATGGACGCCAGCGCTCTGACCGCGATGGCAGTTACATCGGGCGCGCTTGAGGATGAAGCATCGCTGGGGCTGGCGGATTCAGAGGCAGTGTGGGGAGCAAGAGCAAAACCTCCATCGCTGCGACGGCAGCGGCGAATCAGCTCCAGTGCCTCATTCGGAACGGGCCGGCCATGTTGGCGCAAAGCTGTTACCGCCCACGCCGCGGAGTCAGCGTCATCGGATGAGCCAGCGACACCAAAGCCCCATCCGCCGCTGGGAGTGCGAGTTTTCTGAAGCCAATCCAGTGATTCATTGATTTGCTGGCGTTGCGAAGAACTGATGTGTTCCGCGGGAATTTCTCCCAGGCGGACAAGAACATAGGCCGTAACCCAGGCGGCTGATTCCGTGGTAGCCGGCGGACAAAGGCTCCAGCTCTTTTGCCGGCGGATGGAAAAGAGAAACTCCAGGCCTTTGGCGATCGCGGCCGCACTGGCACCCCGTTGCGCAGAGGTAGACGCAGCTCCCGGATCTTCCGCGAGGCGCTTGCCAGACTTTCGAGTTTGGCGGTCCAGTTCTGACTGTTGGTCAGTCACGTATGCTCCAGTCAAATCCGCAGGCATTTGCACGGGGGGTTGAATGCCCACTCAATAACTAGTGAGAAACAGCAGGCCAGCGTTTCATGGCTGTGGAAGAAAGCCAGGTTACTGATGGAGCGGCGGTGTAAGCCTTTTATTTTGTGGCTTTTAACTGGACCCAATCCCTCGAACAATTCCGTAAATCTCTGGCTCTTAGGCGCCTGGAAACCCCGGAGAAGCTCGTTTGGGATTTCAGTTCTTGCTTTTCCAGTTTCATTAGAGAGTTGCACGCGAAGATTATTAAGGTTTCCAACACAAAACGAAAATTCCAACCGTAATACCCATGTACTGAGCGGATGCGCAAATAAAAATCACTCTATCGCTTAACGATCCGCCGGAAGAAGCGCGCTACTCAGAAAACAATTGTTTTTCATAACTTTACAAATGAGCTGCGCGAGAAAAATTTCGCAAGCACTGCTAAAAAAATAGAACTAAGAACAATTAATTTTCCTAATTCTGTAGCCAGAGATATATTTTCTGCGCTACGTTGGACTCACAGATCAGCCCCCTTCCGGGAACTCAACGGGGCTGAGCGTTGGACTCCAAGTTAGATCGTAAAAGCGGAAAGTTTGCGGCGGCGCAGCCCCATGTTCCACGCCTTCGCACCTGTCTGCTCCGATGAATACCTGGAGCCAATCCAAAGGAGACAAGTAAGTGAAAAGCAGTCGACGGATACTCCCTCTATTTTTTGCCGGGATATTTCTCTGCGTGTTTGCGCAGAAGAATGCCCAGGCGCAAGCTGCTGTTGCTCCAGTCGCAAACCCATGTGCGCGACTGGCCGCAGGCAGCGTTGTAAATAATCCACCCAGCCTCTCCAGCAAGAATGGAGTGCTGCTAGTTAACTTCTCTTACCAGACGCGGACTGACACCGATGGCAGACAGCTCTTCTGCTTTATGACGCCAGATGGCAAAGAGAACCCCACGTTGCACGTTCAACCGGGCGACCACCTGATTGTGAACGTAACCAACAACGTTCCCGCTTCCGGCGGAATGACGATGGCTATGTCCCCCAAAGACCAGTGCGGCGATTCCATCATGACCGCAACGTCGATGAATATTCACTATCACGGCACCAACACCTCGCCAGTTTGCCATCAGGACGAAGTGATTCACACCGTCATCAACTCCGGCCAGAGTTTCCAATATAATCTGGCATTCCCGACGGACGAGCCGCCGGGACTCTACTGGTACCATCCACACATTCACGGCATTGCCGAGCCCGCGGTACTGGGCGGGGCCTGCGGCGCAATCGTGGTGGAAGGCCTGCAAAACCTGCAGCGCGCCGTGGCCGGATTGCGGCATCGCGTTCTGCTGATTCGCGACCAGACGGTTGCGGGCAATCCCGATCCGGGCGGCGCAATTCCTGCGTGGGACCTCACGCTCAACAATATTCCCATTGCGTATCCGGCGAACACGCCTGCAGTGATTCGCATGCAGCCAGGTGAAAAGCAGTTCTGGCGCGTCGGCAATATTTCCGCTGACAGCCTGGTTGACCTGCAGGTACTCTTTGACGGCGTTCCGCAAATTCTGCAAATCGCCGCCATTGACGGCGTGCCCACCGGCTCGCAAGACGGCTCACGCCAGGGAAAGCTTGTGCCGGCCGACCATGTTCTGATTCCCACCGCGGGCCGCGCGGAATTCATTGTTCCAGCGCCGCCAGCCTGGGTAAAGAAAGCCGTTTTCATGACCCGCAGCATTGACACCGGCCCCGCCGGCGACAATGACACACAGCGCACACTGGCCAAAATCCAACTCGGCGCCGATAACAACCTTGACGCCGACGGCACTGTTCCAGCCATCAACGCAGCGCCGGGCGTACAGCGCTTTGAAGGACTGGCAACCGCCCGCGTCAATACCAAACGCAAACTGTATTTTTCTGAGGTCATCTCCGATCCCAATGACCCCGCCAGCCCCACAAATTTCTTCATCACCGTGGACGGCGCAACCCCAACCGTGTTTGATCCTTCAAATCCTCCGGCCATTGTCACCACGCAGGGCTCGGTGGAAGAGTGGACCATTGAAAACCGTGCGCCAGAGAACCATGAATTTCACCTGCATCAGGTGCACTTCCTGGTGGAATCACAGGACAATTTCCAGATCAACGGCAGCCTGGTCCAGGCCAGCATCAACGGCCAGTTTGCTGACATGGTCCAGCTCCCTTACTGGGACGGTAATCCCAGGCATCCTTATCCAAGCGTAAAAGTGCGCGTGGATTTCCGCGGCCCAGACATCGGCGACTTCGTTTACCACTGCCACATTCTCGGCCATGAGGACAATGGCATGATGGCCATCGTGCGCGTGCTGCCAGCCAACAATTCAAAGCAGTCAAATACCACGCCCAGAACAACCGCTGCCAGCCAGCCGGACGTCAATTCCAACCAGGCCGTTCCAACTGCCGCTCTTGCCAGTCAGGGTGAAGTAAATAAACCCGCACTGGTAATCGCAAATGCAAATGCAAACGCAAATGCAAATGCAATCGCAAATGCAAACGCGGCCGCCGGTCTCCATGACGCCATCACCACAGCCAACTGGGCAGAAATGGAGATGCTGCAATAGACAAATAATTTTCCTCCGATGAGCCCTGTTTTTCTTCTCCCGCGGCTTCAAGAACATCTGAAGCCGCATTTTTTAGTGACGTCGAGACCCATGTGGTACCGAGCCTCATGTGGCACCGGCGCCCCCGCCGGTGGGGTTGGTTCCGATGTCGCGCGATATCGGCGATAGCCTGATGTCCCGATCTCTTGTCGTTGCCATTCAATGGTTTTGCCTTTCCGATTCCCCAATCCTTTGCGACCTCTGCGTCCTTTGCGGTAA
>DASZMF010000187.1:0-1645 GCA_035552035.1 Candidatus Angelobacter sp. | reverse complement strand
AACAGGCCATTACAAAGCAGGACCAGGCAAAGAAGACGTCACCTGCCAGCGCTTTAATCCTGCTGCAATCGCCTGACTTGAAACGTATTCCGTGGCTCGTACACGGATTCAGCACGCGTCCCGGCGGCGCAAGCACCGTTTATGGCGGACGCACGCTCAATCTCGGCTTCACCAAAGATGACGACCGCGAGCATGTGGAGCGCAATCGCAAAGCGTTTCTCTCCGCTGCGGGTGCTGTGACAAAGAGCACGCCCTGGCCGGTGGTCACGACACGCCAGATCCATTCTGATTTGATCCACGTGGTGCGTTCGCGCAAACCAGAAAAATTTGTCGGCGACGGACTGGTGACGAATCTTAGCGGCATCGCTCTGGGCATTCTCACGGCGGATTGTTTTCCGGTGCTGCTGGTCGATACCAAACGCAAAGCGGTGGGCGCTTTCCATGCCGGCTGGCGCGGGACGGTCAAGCGCATCGTGGAGAAAGGCGTGGGCATTATGCGGCTGGAATTTGGTTCGCGCGCGGAGGATATACACGCCGCGATTGGCCCGGGCATTCAAAGCTGCAGCTTTGAAGTGGGTGAAGAGGTGAAAGACGCATTTGAAACCCAGTTTGAATATGCCGCAGAGCTTTTTCATGATGTGCAGGAGTCGGACGCTGTGAGGGAGCGGTATCCCATGTTGTTTATGAACCAGCGCGCGCCGGGCCATGGCGATCCGTGTTTTAAGCTGCATCTTGACCTGCGAGAAGCCAACCGACGCCAGCTGCTGGCCGCTGGCGTGCCGGAAGCAAACATCACGGCGATGAAAGACTGTACGGTGTGCAGCCCGCGTAAATTCTTTTCCCATCGCGCACAGCATGGCAAGACTGGACGCATGCTGGCGGTGGTTGGGATTAAGTAATCGCCGAGATCGCCGGAATCGCGCGACATCGCCGACATCGGGTGTGCCCTAGTTAAGGCCTTATTGCCGTGCATTTGCAGAGCAAGTCCCAAAGACAAAGTTTGAGCACAGAGGTAAGTCAGCTTTTCCGATCCCGCGCAATGACGGCGATGGCGCGATTCCGGCGATTTTCTTTGCATTTTTCTTGCTCCCGGCAGCATCTAAATAAGTATTCTTAAGCAGACAGCGGGGGGAACTATCCATGGCTCTCGAATTCTTTAAATTCGACTTCCTCAAGACGGTAAAATCGCCGCAGCACCGTAAAGCATGGTTCGTCGCCGTTATTGCCGACGCTATTCAAATTGTGGGCATGCCTTTGTTCGTTGAAGGCGGCGCTTCGCCTCTGGATACTGCGCTGGACGTTGCCGTAGGTGCGATCCTTATCAAGATCTTGGGATGGCATTGGGCATTTCTGCCCACCTTTGCCGCAGAGCTGGTACCGGGACTCGATCTGTTCCCCACATGGACAGCAGCGGTGTTCTTTGCCACGCGTCAGCTGGCGGCCAACAATGATGGTGAGCCTACGCGAGTACGGTCATCCGAGCCAGAAATTCTTGATCCCGGGCCTGCGCCGGCGAGAAGACCGTAAAAGATCAAAACCTTACCACGGATAAAAGCGGATCAAGATAAATAGCATATCAGGAAAATAAACGTTCTTCCTTCGCCACTCCGCATCCATTCACAACACAAAGTGTCAGGGCACGAGT
>DASZMF010000186.1:0-3323 GCA_035552035.1 Candidatus Angelobacter sp. | reverse complement strand
TATGCCGGCGGTCATGCTGTCAAGCACCATGCTGCTGCTGGATCGAACTGTGAATACTCACTTTTTTAATCCGGCGGAAGGCGGCGACCCGCTCCTTTATCAGCATCTTTTCTGGTTCTTTGGCCATCCTGAGGTTTACATCATTTTTATTCCCGGGACGGGGATTGTTTCCACGCTGATTTCAACGTTTTCACGACGGCGGATTTTCGGATACACGGCCTTGGTGCTTTCCATGGTTGCCACGGCGTTTGTTGGGTTTGGTCTCTGGGTACATCACATGTTTGCGACTGGCCTGCCTCAAATGGGAGAAAGCTTTTTTACCGCCGCCAGCCTGATGATCGTGATAGCCAGTGGCACACAGGTATTCTGCTGGCTCGCCACTATGTGGACAGGCAGAGTGGTCTTGAAAACACCCATGCTGTTCGCACTGGGCTTCTTTTTCATTTTTGTAATGGGTGGACTCACCGGCGTGATGGCGGCATCTGTGCCTGTTGACTTGCAGATTCATGACACGTTTTTTATTGTGGCACATTTTCATTATGTATTGATTGGCGGTGCAGTGTTCCCGTTGTTTGGTGCGCTTTATTATTGGATGCCGAAGATTACTGGGCGCATGATGAATGAAGCAGCGGGTAAATGGCACTTTTGGCTGTTCTTCATCGGCTTCAACGTGACATTCTTTCCTATGCATATTCTTGGCCTGCGCGGAATGCCGCGTCGAGTCTATACCTATCCCGCAAGCATGGGCTGGGCAAACTTGAATATGTTGGCTAGTTTTGGCGTCATATTCATGACAGCCGCCATTCTGGTTTTTATCGCCAACTTCTTCTGGCATCTAAAAAATGGTGCGATAGCGGGAAATAATCCTTGGAACGCTGCCACCCTGGAGTGGGCTACCACTTCCCCGCCTCCTGTCTATAACTTTGCCGAGCTTCCCACTGTGAATGGCCGTGACGCCTTGTGGGATGCAGCGCCCGACCAACCCATTGTCCGCGGATTGGACGAAGACAGCCGGCAAATTCTTGTCACTAAAGTTATGGATGCAGATCCCGATCATCGTGATGAGTTACATGGGCCTACGCCAGTCCCATTCATTGCGGCGATCGCCACCAGCATATTTTTTATCAGCACCATTTTCCTTCCATCGGCTTTTTTTCCAACGATTATTCTGGCGGGTATCACATTTTTGATCTGGTATTGGCCAAAACGACAGCCCACTGAGCGGCGTAAACGGAGGGAAATATGGGAGCGCTAGCAAATACTTCCCGCTCGATCCTGGACGTTTCCAAGACCCCAACTGTTGTCTTTGGCCACCGTGCTCTGGTCTGGTGGGGGCAAACTCTAATGATGGCCATTGAAGGAACTATGTTCGCAATCTTTATTGCGAGCTACTTCTTTTATCGCACGCGGGCGAGCGATTGGCCTCCCGGATTTAACGCACCATCCTTAAAGTGGGGAACGGTCAATCTTGTGCTGCTCATTGTGAGTGCGGTGCCAAACGTATGGATAAAGAGACAATCCGAGGAAGCCAACCTTGGCCACGTGCGGGTCGGTCTTGTTCTTATGGGAGCGATCGCCATTGTGAACTGCGCACTACGCGCACTGGAATTCCCTGCGCTTAATTGCCGATGGGACAGCAATGCTTATGGTTCGATGATTTGGACGCTGCTCAGCTTCCACACATTTCACTTGGTCGCCGACACATGCGACACGCTTGTCCTGACTGTTCTCATGTTCATAGGTCCGTTGGAAGGCAAGAGATATGAAGACGTGAGCATAAACGCAATTTACTGGTACTTCATTATAGGAACAGCGATTGCCACGTACATGGTGATTTATTGGGCTCCGCGATGGCTGTGAAACAAAAAGAAATGTCTTCTGCGCCTGCGTCGTTCCGCGGTCCTGCTGCATCTCTGCTCTTGTGGTGGGGAATTTTTGCCGGACCGGTGGGAGTTGCTCTGGACGAAATGCTGAGCTACGCAATTGTTCAGCATTCCTGTTCGACCGACCATCACAGCCTACTTCATTTTTATACGGGAGTGGGAATCCTGTCTTCTCTTTCCGGATTCGCGGCGGCATTCTGGTGCTATCGCCGCCTTCCACCACTAAACCTCGAAGACGGTTCAACCGCCGGACGTTCGCGTTGGATGGCCATTTATGGCCTGGCGGCAAGTGCTGTTTTTATTCTGGCAATTATTGCGCTTTCAATTCCTAAATGGGCCATGGGTCCTTGCGACCAATGAACCTCCATTACAAAATCTGTATCTCCCCACTATTTCTGCTGCCAGGAATGGCTTATGCACATGAGGGGCGTGGACATATCTCCCCTGACCATTGGTGGACCGCATGGAGTTTTGAGCCATGGGTGATCGCCGGCCTTGCGCTCACTATCTTTATTTATATGCTGGGCTGTCGCCGCATGCTGTTGAAAGTTCCAAAATCGCAGCTCACTTGCTTTATTGCAGGAATGGCCGCGCTTGCTGTGACTCTTCTTTCACCTATTCACAAACTGGGATCGGAACTATTTTCCGTACACATGACCCAGCATGAACTGCTGATGCTAATGGCGGCTCCGCTGCTTGTCTTTGGAAGACCCGGCACCCCCATGTTGTGGGCGCTTCCTTTTGGGGCACGTGTAAAGTTAAGCCGAATTACCCACTGGACATTTCTAGAAAAGATCTGGGCAGCCGGCTCCGCTCCCTTCTCAGTTTGGATTCTCCACGGAGTTACGTTATGGCTGTGGCATGTTCCCGTGTTTTATCAAGCCACACTCGACCATGAACTGGTCCACGCGGCGCAGCACACTACTTTTCTGGTCACGGCACTGCTGTTCTGGTGGACATTATTCTATGGTCGCGGAGGCCGCATGGGTTATGGAACAGCTGTCGCCTATGTTTTCACCACGGCTGTCCATACCAGCGTGCTGGGCGCGCTGCTTACATGTTCGTCCAAATTGTGGTATCCGGTGTATCTTGGCCGAACGGACGTATGGGGTCTAACCGCCCTTCAGGACCAGCAACTGGGAGGGCTCATCATGTGGGTGCCCGCTGGGGTCGTTTATATTGCACTTGGATTGTGGCTCTTTGCCGCATGGCTGCGTGAATCCGACAAGCGTTTAACATACGCTCGCTCAAACGATCTGCTGCACGCCATGCAGAATAAGGAAGTCCAAGATGCATAAGCCCTGGCCCGCGGTATTGCTGACTATGTTTCTGATAGTGACTGCTGTCCTGATGGTTGGATATAGCAGGAATGAGGTCCAACACGCAAACGATATAAAAGCGGCGATTCGCGCTACCGGAGGAAATCCGCGCCGCGGTCCG
>DASZMF010000185.1:0-2342 GCA_035552035.1 Candidatus Angelobacter sp. | reverse complement strand
AGAAATTTTAATAATTAGAAAACACTAACAAATCAAGATAAATACCTTATCTATCAATTATTTACAGGATTGATCGTTTTACGCAAACCTTAATTTCAAGGCGCTTTTTAGCCTTCTAAATTAAGTGCAAAGCCTTGCAGATGAATGAAAACCGCTGCATAGCGGCTTTAAGAATCTTCCTTCCAGATGTAGCATCTACTCATTAACCTTATGAATAACCTGAAAACGTTCTTTTTGCTTTCGCTTCTTACGCTGATAGCCATCGGCGTGGGAGATTACTTTGGCGGACAGAACGGAATGCTGCTCGGCTTCGCTATTGCCGCCGTCACAAATTTTATTTCTTATTTTTTCTCTGACAAGATTGCCCTGGCCATGTATCGTGCCCAGCCAGTCTCGCGTGAAGAGCTTCCGCGCATTTATTCGGTGGTAGAGCGGCTTACGCAAAAAGCCGGCCTGCCCATGCCCAAGCTTTTTGTGATCCCCATGGATTCACCCAACGCCTTTGCCACCGGACGCAATCCTAGCCACGCGTCCGTTGCGGTAACGCAGGGAATCTTGAATCTGCTGGACGATGAAGAGTTAGAAGGCGTGCTGGCGCATGAACTCGGCCATGTGCGCAATCGCGATATTCTAACCAGTTCAATCGCCGCGACACTGGCAGGAGCTATCACCGTGCTGGCGCGCATGGGCTTCTGGTTTGGCCTGGGTGGCCGCGACGACCGTGACCGCGGCGGCGTAATCTTTATGCTGCTTCTGGCGCCGCTTGCAGCTACGCTGATTCAACTTTGGGTTTCCCGCACCCGCGAATATGAAGCAGACGCAACCGGCGCCGGCATCACGCACAATCCTGAGGCGCTGGCCCGCGCCCTGCGCAAACTGGACGCTTATTCCCGGCAGGTCCCCATGATGGCCTCGCCCTCAACAGCTCATTTGTTTATTGTGCAGCCGCTGCTCGGAGTAAACGTGGGCAACTTGTTCTCTACCCATCCGCCCATTGCCGAGCGCATTGCGAGATTGACGGGACGCCCGGCTGAATTTCAATAAACACAGAATTCAATAAACACAGCAGTTCAATCAATTCAGAAAAGAGAAATTTGCGGACGCTCCCTCCAAAAACGGGGTGTCTTATTTTTTTGCGCTGTAAAACTTTTTGCCGGACTTTGTAATCGACTGGCCCAGCGCTGTCGAAGTATCGAGCAAATCTGTTTTCTCTTGCTCAGGGAAAATCCGCCGCGCTTCTTTTTCCATTGCGGCCATCGTGGCCTCAAGCTGCTGCTCGGAAACGCCCCGCGCAAATTCAATAGCGACTGCGTGATGTGACCCGTCAGAATAAATAAGCTGGGCGAAATACATTCCAAGGACTTCAGGGAAAGTCGGCGCCGATTCCGAGAGTGCCTTGAATATTTCAGCGGAAGGCATCTGCTTCGGCATGGTTACCAGCACACTTTGCAATGATTCCGGTTGTGGTTCCGCGTCATCGTCCAGATGATCTTGCGGGCTCAGCCCCTGCGCAAGCCATTCAAATTCCCATCGCGTTACACGCCCTGCCGGGCGGATCAACTTTGAGCCGGGATCTTCAGGTTCAAAAGAGTTGATCACAATCGCTTCTGCATCCGTGTTGAGCACAGCCTGGAACAGTCCGACGCCTTTCAGGGCGATCCATGGAATGTCTTTGTTCCAATTGCGCAGAGCTTCTTCATCTGTAAATGCGACGGCCACCACCAGGCCGGCCGAATCTTCTTCCAACATAAAAGAAGCCGCCGTGTCTTCCTGCATGTCATGAAAGCCGGGAGCGCCGGGATTCGGCGTGGTTCTGGTTGGCACCAGAAACCATGTGGCAAACATGCTTTCATAAAGAGCGCGGCGGTTCGCATCGGTATCATCATTGGCAACCGCCAGCATTGCCGCAGGCAGCGGACTATTCTCAAACTGCGGCGGCTGCTGTGCATCCGATCGCGCAGGCTGGCCTGCTGCTGACGCAGGCGAAGAATGGTCCGCGTCGTCCTCTCGCCGGATACAGGTCATTGTTCTGCTGACCCATGTTCTGCTAACCCATTGATTTCGCAAAGTCATGCCCGGTGAGATTACACCAAAAGATGTGTGCCCTGCGTGTCCCATGAATATGATTCACACGGCGCTCACTTTCAAGCCGCGGATTCATTCTGCTAAGCCATGGCCGCAAACCTGTTACATAAGAAAGCTTTTCTCTTTCAACCATCTATACGGCGCAATTTCCCTCGCCTCAAGCGATCTACTTAGGAACACATGCCGCTGAAGACCTTAGCGCGGGTTACTTTGGGCATCAGTATCAGCCCTTTCGTTGCTTGAGCGGGCAGGGCAAC
>DASZMF010000184.1:0-1913 GCA_035552035.1 Candidatus Angelobacter sp. | reverse complement strand
AAACCGTAGAATCGTCCCTTCCTGGCCATAGTTCTGTGTCGCCGTGCTCGCCACCACAATACTCTGGGCATCGATCATCTTTCCCATGACGCCGCCTGCGGAGTTGGCAGAGGCCATCAGCACCGGAGAGACTCCAATCTGTTGAGCAGTCACCTTCTGCAAACTTCCGAATAGCACATTCGAGGACGTATCCGATCCCGTGGTTGCTGTTCCCAGCCAGCCAATGAGCGTACCAAAGAAGGGATACAGCGCCCCGGTGCGCGCGAAGGCCAGCCCCATGGTTGCGTCCAGGCCGCAGTACCGGGTGATAAATCCCAGCGCCAGCATCGCCGCAATCGTGACGACAGTAAATCGAATGCTGAACACAGTTTTGACGAATGCAGTCACCAGTGCCTTCGGTCTCAGACCCATCAGAAGACCTGACAGAACGGCAGCCAGCAGAATGCCGGTCCCGGTTGCTGCGGCCCAGTTCAACTTGAAGATCGCCGCCTCCGCTGTCGGCTGCGACACCACCGGCGGGATGCGTTGTACCACGTTATGCAAACCTGCCACGGCAAAGTTGATTGTGGTTGCCTTATCCAGCGGCTTTGAGATCTGAGGAAGACCCCACGCAAACACAACAACACTCAGTACCAGCCACGGGAGCCATGCTTTGAATGTGGTACCGGTGCTATGGTCAAACCGCTGCCGCGTGTTGCCAGTGATGTCCTGCCCCTGCGCATTGAGAACCCTCTTCGGCTTCCAGAAGCGAAGAAAAGCGATAAGCACTACGATCGTCGAAGCCGCAGCCACAATCGCCACAAGCCATGGTCCGAAGTAGGTCGCCATCAGGAATTGCGCCGCGGCAAATGTGACAGCCGCTACCAGGATCGCGGGCCAGATCTCAAGCATGTTCTTGAACCCGGCGTACGCCCAGATCAGCCAGAATGGAACCAGCAGGCAAAATGGCACGAGAATAATGGCAGTCATTTTGGTAAGCGACAGCACGTCCAACCCCGTCACCGCAGACAATGTGATGATTGGAATGCCAAGAGCGCCAAAGGCCACCGGTGCGGTATTGGCAATCAGCGAAAGGCCGGCCGCCTGGATGGGCTTGAACCCCAGGCTGATGAGGATCGCTCCGCATACCGCTACGGGCGTGCCAAATCCGGATGTGCCCTCAAAAAAAGCTCCCAGCGCAAAAGCAATCAGCAGCAGTTGCAAACGCCCATCTTCAGTGATGTTGGTCAGGCTCTCTTGCAGCGCCTTGAACCGGCCTGTCTTCACGGTCAACTGGTAAAGGAAGATAACCGGCAGAATGATCCAGCAAATGGGAAACAGACCGTAACCGGCCCCATAAGCTGTGGTGGTCAACGCTAATCGGACAGGCATGTGGAACACCGCGATCGCAATCGCAAGTGCCGTCACCAAACCGATCACAGCGGCCGTGTGCGCCTTCAGATGGCAAATGGCCATTGCGCCCAGAAGAACGACAACCGGCATCGCAGCGAACAGAGTAGAAAGCCACCAATGGCCGGTCGGATCGTAACCTTGCCGCCAGGAGACGCCATGCGGGTTGGTCTTCAGCAGGTACAGCGCACCCGCGAGCACAGCAACGATTCCCGCAACCACACTGGCGCCAATCAACTTAGACGTGGATTTAGGCGGAGCGGGAGGCGCAGAACCGACTTGGGAAGGATGAGCAGCAGAAACTGTCATCAGAACCTCGTTCAAAAAAAATTGACTCTCCACCTTCCTCGCAAGTGTAGCTGCAAATGTCGGGACGTGGTTTGCCGGATGTGATCGTGAGTCTGAAGGTCAACAAACACGAATGTCTGTGATTCGAATCACAGCGATCGAGGACACATCCCGAATGTCTCTGTGATCACGGTCACTGCCAGCGTTGGCAATCGCAATTCACTGTCTGAGTAACA
>DASZMF010000183.1:0-2498 GCA_035552035.1 Candidatus Angelobacter sp. | reverse complement strand
TTTTTTTCACGCCGTTAAACACGCGCGCCGAGCCAAACACGCCCGAGACCTCTGCTTCCGCCGGAGGCTGAAAGCGCCCTGACCAACGCTGCACTTCCGCTACTGAGACGGAAGCAAATACGCTCTTCTTTGTCGCCTGGTCTTCTTCAATGCGCGCCAGTGTTTCCTTGGGAGGCTCCACAAATTCCGGAGCAACTTTCAACGTGGTGGAAGGATAGGCCGCCGCGGCAACTGCCACCAGATAACTCCTGCCTTCAACGTGCAGGGTGTATGTGCCTGGCTTGGTGGAGAGACTCACTCCGGCGAACGCATACCAGCAATGGCAGGACGCGCTGGAGCGAAACAGCAATTCCTGCCCCAGAAAGCTGCCTTTGATTTCCTTGAGTTCGCGTGGCGCAGTAACACGGAAGATGACCGGCGAGCCGTTGACTAGCTTAGTTGGCTCCCACTCCGCAGACCATTCCGGCTTACTCTCTGTATGACTCGCTTGCGTCTTGTGAGCCGCCTGCTGCGCCAAAGCTGGAGCAAACAGGGCAAGTGCAAAAATAATCTGGCAAACCGCTGCGAGTTGGAGCAGGAAGCGGAACATGGTGAGTTTTTTCAAACTACGTTCAGAAAGATACTTTCAGAAAAAGATGCGATCAAAAAACAAGAAGGCCGGTGCGGATTACTCCGTCCACCTTTTATTCTGTCCACCGTTTAAAGATCAGCGATCCATTGGTGCCGCCAAAGCCAAATGAATTGGAGAGCGCATAGGTCATTGGCGCTTTGCGCGCCACGTTCGGCACGTAATCCAGATCGCATTCAGGATCAGGCTCATTCATGTTGATGGTCGGCGGAAGAATCTGGTCACGCAACGCCAGAATCGTGATGCCGGCTTCCAGGCCGCCGGCGCCACCCAGCAGGTGCCCGGTCATTGACTTTGTGGAGCTCACTGGAATTTTGGTCTTGTCACCAAAAGTCCGCTTAATCGCCTTGGTTTCCAGCACGTCGCCAATCGGGGTGGAAGTACCGTGGGCATTCACGTAATGGATATCTTCCGGCGTGAGGCCCGCGTCTTTAATGGCGTTGGTCATCACGCGCCATCCGCCTTCTCCATCTTCCGCGGGCTGGGTGATGTGGAAAGCGTCAGCGCTCATGCCATAGCCCACAATCTCTGAAAGAATCTTGGCTCCGCGACGCTGCGCGAACTCCAGCTCTTCCAGCACCAGGATGCCGGCGCCTTCTCCAATCACAAAACCGTCGCGGTCTTTGTCCCACGGCCGGCTGGCTTTTTCCGGATCATTATTGCGCACAGAGAGAGCGCGCATGGCGGCAAAACCACCTACGCCCATGGGAGTAACGGCCGCTTCAGAGCCGCCGGCAATCATGGCATCTGCCGCGCAGCGCTGAATGAGTTTGTAAGCATCACCAATCGCGTGCGCGCTGGTGGTGCAGGCCGTGGCCGTGGCTTCATTCGGTCCCTTGGCGCCGTAGCGGATACTTACATGTCCGGCGGCAAGGTTCACAATGGCAGCGGGGATGAAAAACGGAGAAATCTTGCGCGGGCCGCCCTTCATCAGCTGCTCGTGCTCGCGCTCAATCACGTCAAAGCCGCCCACGCCTGAGCCAATGTGTACACCCACCTGCGTGGCAATCTCAGGAGTGACCTTTAGCTCTGACATTTTCATGGCTTCATCCGCCGCTGCCATGGCGAGATGGATGAAGCGGCCCATCTTCTTGATCTCTTTTTTCTCAATGAAATTCAAAGGATCAAAATTCTTGACCTCAGCCGCTATCTGGCAGGCATACTCCGTGGCGTCAAACCTGGTGATTTTTGCCACGCCGCTTTTACCGGCAATAATGTTCTGCCATATCTCAGGGCTGGTATGACCTACTCCGCAGATCAGCCCAATACCCGTAACCACCACCCGCCTGGCCAATCACTTGCCGCCTTTCGAATGCTTTTCAATGTACTCGGTGGCGTCTTTTACCGTGCGGATTTTTTCCGCGTCTTCGTCTGGAATCTCAATGTCAAAGGCTTCTTCAAACGCCATGACCAGTTCCACTGTATCGAGTGAATCCGCGCCAAGATCGTCCACGAAGGAGGCATTGGGCGTAACTTCGCCTTCATCCACTCCAAGCTGCTCAACAATGATTTGTTTTACTTTATCTTCAACGGCTCCGGCCATAGGCTTGTGTCTCCTTCTAGATTATTGCTGAATTTTTTTTGCGCTTACTGTTTTACTGACTTTGCATTCTTCTGAATGTAATCCACCGCATCCTGGACGGTTACAAGCTTTTCCGCTTCTTCATCCGGGATTTCCAGCCCAAAAGTTTCTTCCAGCGCCATGATCAGCTCCACGCGATCCAGCGAATCCGCCCCCAGGTCGTCCACAAAAGAAGAATCAGTCGTAACGTCAGTGGACTCAACTCCCAGTTGGTCCACAATGATCTGTTTTACCTTCTCCTCGACTCCGGGCATACAAATCTCCTGCAGCTTCTCAAACCGCTTAGTG
>DASZMF010000182.1:0-2073 GCA_035552035.1 Candidatus Angelobacter sp. | reverse complement strand
AACGAAACGGCGGCGGCTGACGGGGTAAATGCAACGGCCTTCCGTCTTGTTGTCTTTGTACATGACTTCTCCCAATTACTTCCTGCTCAGAATGAGCAGAATTTACGTCTACGCGGACTGCCCTTTGGTTTTCTCAGAGGTGCAGACGCGGACTCTTCAGGATTTGCGATTAGAGGAAGAGGTGAGAGATATCGCTTTCAGTCCGCGACAATTCACGCCAATCCGGCCAAAAAAGGCAGCAGAGAGGCAGGACTAGACGCGCAGACTGGAAATCAGGGGATCGAAGGATGGGATGGAGTGGGGACTTCGATTTACCTTGAATTGCAAAGGATGTGCGATTTCAAGGGGCATCGTGGTGCTACTTGATGGAGTCAGAGGAAGCAACGAAATAGCCAGTTCATGCTCAACGGGACTCTGAAGAAATGTCCAATCGTCTTTGCAGATATGGCTGGCACAAGTCTGGGCTGACGTGACGGTAACGTCGGCTTGCCAATCAGAAACACGCTGGGATGCCATGCCGCGACAGTTGGCCATGCCTGGCATCTGGCTGGCAGAAACCATCATTGCCATCGTTCCGCACCGTACCTCGCAGGTCGCAGCGAACGATTGAACGCTCACCAGCAAAAGCAAAAGCAGCGACCATGTGGCTTTGAGCCTCATCCTTGGCTGAATCTACACCCTGGTAATCTGAGTGTGCAAGCGATCGCCATAGGGTTGATAAGTGTTGCGTGCGTAAATTGGTTTGTTCCCAGAAGCGTCCAAATGCGCCGATTTTGAACAATTCCGGCTATGGATGTAAAGTTAAACTGCAATGAAGCCTGTGCGCCATTTCGCATTGATGCTGGCGGTGTTGTGGCCAATGCTGGCCCCGGCCATGGCTTGCGCCCTTCCGAATGCTCATCTGAGTCCCGCTGAACGTGCCTGTTGCAGGCAGATGAAAAATCAGTGCGGAAGCATGACGATGCCGGCTTCACACGGCTGCTGCCACAAAGAAATCCCCACAGCCGGGCAGTGGAATGCAACCGTGCAAGTGAATCACGGAGATATACAGATAAATTTGAGTGCAGTTACAGTTTTGCATCCTGTCAATCTTCTGTCGGTTCCAGTGGTCGTATCCGCCGCTCAATGCCCTGGTAGCACGCTGCCTCAATCTCCGCCTTCCTCGATTTCCGTTCTCCGAATCTAACGATCTCTTTTTTCCCGCTTCGTTTGGCTGAGACGGGCAGCGTAATTGCGCGCGCCGTCACGCCGATGTTACGAGCCGTTCTGAGATTGGAGATTCTATATGCATGCTGTCCGGTTTCTGGCCGCGATGCTTGTATTTGCGGTTGTGATCGCTGCACCTGGCCAAGATCGTTCGCCAAATGCGCCTACGCCTTTGTCTGAGCTTCTGACTGAGGCAAATCAAAACAACTCACAAATAACGGCAGCAGACTATAGCTGGCAGGCGGCAAAACAGGTCCCGCGCCAGGTGACCACGCTGCCCGATCCGACGTTTACTTACCAGCAGTTCAGTGTCGGCAGTCCAAAACCTTTTGCCGGATACACAACCAGCAATTTCGCATACGTCGGGATCGGCGCTTCGCAGGAGCTGCCCTATCCAGGCAAGCTGCGTTTGCGCGGCAAGGTGGCGGAGCGTAATGCCGATGTGATGAACTCCGACCTGGATCTGACAAGAGCCAGCGTGGCCGATGCGGTAAAAGCTGATTATCTGCAACTCGCGTATCTGCAAATGACGCTGGGCATTCTGGTCGAGAACGAACGCGTTCTGGATCAGCTCATTCAGGATGCTACCGCGCACTACCAAGTCGGCCAGGGAATGCAGCAGGATGTTCTCCAGGCGCAGGTCGAGCGAACGAAGATCGTTCGTGAACTCACGATGCATCACGAGCAAATGGGGCAAATCGAGGCCCATCTCAAAGGACTGCTACATCGGGACCAAGACTCACCGGACATTGTGACGGAGGACCTGGTCGAGAGTCCCTTGCGGCTCACCTCTGCCGAGCTGCTCCAACTGGTGCGGCAGCATAATCCGCAAATCCAGGTCGATGCCAGTTCCATCAACAAGCAGGA
>DASZMF010000181.1:0-3667 GCA_035552035.1 Candidatus Angelobacter sp. | reverse complement strand
CGCGAAGGCATCTTCTCATTTTTTATTTTCGGCCGCCAGCGTTTCGTAACAGACTGTTTTGGCTGGCCCTCTGGTGAATGAGATTTTTCTGCGCTAGCAGAAGTTATTTCTTGGGAGCGATTACATCTTTTACGGCCTTGGCTACGCGGAACTTTACCACGGTCTTGGCTGCAATCTTGATGGGCTCTCCGGTTTGCGGATTGCGTCCCATGCGGGCCTTGCGATTGGACTTTACCAGGCGCCCCAGTCCAGGAATAACGAACACACCGTTTTTCTTTGTTTCTTTGATTGCGGTTTCTGCCAGGGTTTCCAGAAATGTTGCCGCAGTTTTGTTGTTCGTTTCCAGTTTCTCCGCAATGTGGCGGACGAGTTGGGTCTTGGTCATGCCTGATGCCATCTTCCCTCCTTGAATTGTGAGCACTTGCTTTGAAATATGAGCACGTTTTCTGCGCTCATTCCGTATATTACATCAGCAAAGGGTTGTTGCAAGCCTTTTCGCCTGATTTTATGCGGGTTTTTCTAAGGTAGTTGTGGAAAACAGGCATGAACAGAGGCGATTTCTCTTCGGTTCGCCTGATCTCATTGCTGAGTGGCTGTCTCAGTGCCAAACGTCGACGCTTAATTTAGTTTTTTGGAAGGAGCAGGCAAAGCAAATCACTCTCTGTTCTCCGAATGTTACGCGGCTATCTCACGGTTTACTTCCGTGAGTAAAAACTTAGCACCGCATCGCCCTGGCGCAATGTGCGGTAGCGCAGAAGTGCTCCAAAAGCGTCACCGGGATCAAAATGTTTATCGTGCTCGGCAATCACCTGGCTTCCCGCGTTCAGCAGGCGCGATTGCGAAAGAAAGCCCAGCACCTGCTCATAGTCGTCCAATTTACGGTAAGGCGGATCCAGAAAAATGAAGTCGCATACTAAAGCTTGCGAATCCAGCATGCGCAGCGCAACAGCTACGTCACGCTCAATCACGTCTGCGCCTTCTTCAATTTCCAAGGTGTGCAAATTTTTGCGGATGGTCCGGGCTGCTGCCGTTGATGATTCCACAAACGACACGCTCCGTGCACCTCGGCTCAGGGCTTCAATCCCAATGGCGCCGCTGCCGGCAAACAGATCAAGCCATACGGAGCCTTCAACGCTGGGCGCTACCACGTTGAAAAGCGTTTCGCGCAGCCGGTCAGAGGTTGGACGCGTCTGCACGCCACTAGGCGCATCCAGCCGGCGGCTCTTATATTTTCCTGCAATTACGCGCATGAGGCCGTGCTCCGC
Organism: Candidatus Angelobacter sp.; assembly: GCA_035552035.1. Lineage (GTDB taxonomy): Bacteria > Acidobacteriota > Terriglobia > Terriglobales > Acidobacteriaceae > Angelobacter. Next base: position 2,402 of record DASZMF010000181.1, on the reverse strand, counting down.
CTTTTCATTCGGTGGCTTCTCATCTAGTTTATTAGCATCTAAATTTAACGTATAGAATCAGCTTGGGTTGTTCCCAGCAATAATATTCAACATTCAATGAGAAACTGGTCAATACTTACCGCGAAATTTGGCGGACTGGAAATCCGGATACATTTCACCTTTTTGGCCCTGCTGCTTTTTCTGCTGCTCACTGAGACGGGCAGAGGCGGCCCGCGGGTCATCCCCCGGGTGTTTGAGCTTACGGGCGTGATTTTGGCATCAGTTCTGCTGCATGAGATTGGTCATGCCGTGGTTTCAGCGCGCCGGGGATTTCCCATCAAGGCGCTTGTGCTGCTCCCCATTGGCGGGCTCGCCGTAATTGATCCTGCAGTTCAAGGTGAAAGCGCGCGTAATCTGCGCCGTGAGACGCTCATCGCGCTCTCTGGTCCGCTGGTGAGTGGCGTGTTGGCCGGCGCCACAGCCCTGGCCTTTCTGGCCCTGGGACATCCGCTTCACTACCTTTGGCTTCCGCCGCTGGTCACCGTTTCACATCTGGGAATCAGCTTCTTCTGGATCAACCTGAGCCTCTGCGTCTTCAATCTGCTGCCGGCTTTCCCGCTCGATGGCGGCAGAATTCTGCGTGCATGGCTGGCGCAGCGCATGGAATTTCGGCAGGCCACGCGCCGGGCTGTGAGCTTTGGGCACCTCTTTGCCGGAATCTTCATGTTGACTGGCGCGGCCATCAATATCCAGTGGCTGATGCTGGTTGGGTTTTTTATTTTTATGGCAGCGCAGATTGAAGAACGCACCGTAATGTTTCAGTCGGTGGTCGATGCGGTCCAAATGGAAGACATCATGCTGACTGAGTTCTCCATTCTCTCTCCCGCGGACACGCTGGAAGATGCGCTGTATAAAGCTGTCCACTCTTTGCAGGATGATTTCCCCGTGGTCAGCAGCGGCGATCTGGTTGGCGTAATCACCCGCCAGACAATTGTGGATCGCCTGCGCTCTGAAGGAAATGGCTACGTCCAGGGAGCCATGAGCCGCGCCTTTGAAATTGCTACACGGACAGAATCACTGGGCTCGGCCTTCCGCAAACTAACCTCGCGTGGCCTGAGCCTGGTTCCGGTTGTCGATGAAGAGCGCCTGGTGGGAATCGTAACGCTGCAACATCTCATGCACAGTATGGGCCTGCTGGCTGAATCAAAAAGACTGAAAAGGCAGATGGAAGAGTAGTAATCTTTCTCTGCGCCCTCCGCGTCCTTTGCGGTAAATAGCTCGTGCTGTTGGCAAATGGTAAACTTCTCCGTTTCACCTCACCCTTGGAGCGTGCCTGTGAAGAAGCTTTTTCTTTCTCTGTTTCTGGCTGCATTTGTCTGTGCCGTCGCCACCGCGCAAGAGCTAACTGTTGAATCCATTTACGGTTCTGCCGGATCTACCGGCCGCGCGCCGGACACTATCCAGTGGAGTCCTGACGGCAAAAAGGTTTCATATTTCCTGCACCAGGAACAGGGTGACAAGGCCGATCTTTATTACATAGACGTAACTTCAGGCAAGCCGGCGGTCCTGGTGGCTTCAGAAAAAATTACCGCCATGAAGCCGCCTGTCTCCACCTCAAAGGACGACCGTGAGAAAGATAATCGCGCGCGCTATGGCGTGGCCGGCTACCACTGGGCCCCGGACTCTGAGCATCTTCTCTTTGACTCGAATGGCCAGCTCTGGTATTTCACGCTCGCGACCGGCAAGTACATAGCTCTCAGCAATCCGGGCGAATCGGCTGGCGATCCTAAGTTTTCAACTGACGGCAAGATGCTCTCTTATATCCGCGACCACAACCTGGTAGTCAAGGGCATTGATGGTGGCGCTGAGAAAGCGCTGACCAGCGACGGCACTGACAATCTGCTCAACGCTGAAGTGGATTGGGTTTACTCCGAAGAGCTGGATGTCCGCAGCAATTATTTCTGGTCGCCTGATTCCAGCAAGATTTTAATGCTGCAGATGAACCAGACCAAAGTGCCTACCTATCCGATTACCGATTACATTCCACAGCACCCCACGGTTTACAACGAGAAATATCCCAAGGTTGGCGACCCGAATCCTGAAGTTCAGCTTGGCGTGGTAAGCGCCAGTGGCGGCACGGTGAAGTGGATCCATCTGACCAACGAAAAGGATATGTACATTCCGCGCTTTGGCTGGGTAAAAGACGGCGTGGCCTGGGCCACGGTGCTCAATCGCGCGCAGAACCAGCTTGATCTTTATTTTGTTGATGTCGCCAGTGGCAAGTCTCGCGTGGTGCTCACGGAAAAAAGCGACACCTGGATTGAGACGGACAACAATCTCAAATTCCTGAAATCCGGCGACAAGTTCACCTGGCCCAGCTGGCGCGATGGCCACACCCACCTCTATCTTTATTCATTTGATAA
>DASZMF010000180.1:0-8388 GCA_035552035.1 Candidatus Angelobacter sp. | reverse complement strand
CTTTCTCCACCACCGCCAGCCGGTCCCGCGAATTGGAGTCTTCTTCTTTCTTCAGCGCCTGTTTTTCGATTTCTAACTGCGTAGCTCTACGCTCCAGCTGGTCAATCTCCGTAGGCATGGAGTCAATCTGTATGCGTAGCGACGATGCAGCTTCATCAATCAGATCAATGGCCTTATCCGGCAGAAAGCGATCGGTGATGTAGCGGTTGGAAAGCGTGGCTGCCGCCACAATCGCCGAATCTTTAATCCGCACGCCATGATGCACTTCATATTTTTCTTTCAGTCCGCGCAAAATGGAGATGGTATCTTCCACCGTCGGTTCGCTCACCAGCACCGGCTGGAAACGCCGTTCCAGCGCCGTGTCTTTCTCAATGTATTTGCGATATTCATTGAGCGTGGTCGCGCCCACGGCACGCAGTTCGCCGCGCGCCAGTGCCGGCTTGAGCATGTTGCTGGCATCAATTGCGCCTTCAGAGGCGCCTGCGCCAACCAGCGTATGCAGCTCGTCAATAAAAAGAATGATCTGACCATTGGAGTCTTCAATCTCTTTCAACACGGCCTTCAGGCGATCTTCAAACTCTCCGCGATACTTCGCGCCCGCCAGCATTGAACCCAAATCAAGTCCCACCACACGCTTGTTTTTCAATATCTCCGGAACGTCACCGGAGATAATGCGCTGCGCCAGCCCTTCCACAATGGCCGTCTTGCCAACGCCTGGCTCGCCGATCAGCACCGGATTGTTCTTTGTCCGGCGGGCCAGCACCTGCACCACGCGGCGAATCTCTTCATCGCGGCCAATCACCGGATCAAGCTTGCCTTTGCGCGCCAGCTCCGTAAGATCTTTGCCATAGCGGGAGAGCGCCTGATATTTGCCTTCAGGATTCTGGTCGGTCACGCGCTGTGAGCCGCGTACGGCGGTCAGCGCTTTTAAGATCGCGTCATGCTCCGCCCCGGCAGTGGCCAAAAGCTGCCGCGCTTCATTGCCCTTATCGAACTTATCGTTGTCTGCCACAGCGGCCAGAAGCAGATGCTCCGTGGAGACGTACTCGTCCTTGAATGTGTCGGCTTCTTTAAAAGCCTGGTCCAATATTTTTGCCATGCCGGCGGAAAGACGCGGCTCCGCCGATGCGCCAGACACGCGGGGCAATTTGCCAATCCGCTCCATGACCTGCGTCTGCAGCGACTGCGCGTTTACGCCCAGCTTGGTCAGCACCGGCACAACAATGCCTTCGCTATCCTGCAAGAGCGCCGCTAAAAGATGCAGCGGCAGCATCTCCGGATTGCCATGCTCGCTGGCGATCTCATTGGCTTTCTGGATCGCTTCCTGCGCTTTAATTGTGAACTTATCCCAACGAATTGCCATCTCGTTCTACTCCTGTTTCTCAATCCAATAGATCCTTCGCGCTTTGCGCTCAGGATTTCGCATGCGGACTCCCGCTTGCGCTCACGCCCGTAACCCGGCTCAACTTATCCCAACGAATTGCCATGTCTTACTCCTGCTTTGTTATTGTCGCTCGCCCGGGCCGCTTTTGCTCTGATGCAAAGCACCCTTAAGAGATTCTTTATCCCAAAGAGAACGGGAGATGAGCTTCCATCTCCCGTACAGACGTTCTAACCCCGGAATTTCCGCACGGCTTATGCCTGTAGAGTCTTTTCTCCGGTGATGCCCACTTTGATCTGCCGCGGCTTGGCTTCTGCCTTTTTGGCCAGCGTGATCTTCAGGATGCCCTTTTCATAGCTGGCTTCCACCTTGTCGGCGTCCACGGTGTTAGGGAGCTTAAAGGTGCGGCTAAACGAGCCATACCGGCGCTCAATGCGATGGAAGTTTTCTTCTTTCTCTTCCTTCTCAAATTTGCGCTCGCCCTGGACAGTCAAAGTCTCGTTCTCAACACTCACGTTCAGGTCAGACTCTTCAACGCCGGGGATTTCCAGCTTCAGCGTCAGGTTCTGCTCGTCTTCGTAAACGTCCACGGGAGGCACAAAGTTGCCAGTGGTCAGCTTGTCCTTGCCGTTGGGCTCAGCAAAATTGCCGAAAAACGTTGCGAACTCACGGAAAGGATCAATTCGGGTAATCATGGTCATTGAGGTGTTTCTCCTTCTAAAAAGTATTGATTTGAATGATTGCTGTGCTGCTTTTACGTTCTATTGGATGTTGAGATTAGCATAAACGAAGCATAAAATCTTAGTGTGTTATTGTCAATATAAAATGGAAATACATTAGCCGTTTATTTTCAATGATTTAAATATGGTAATTAGGGGGATCTGGCTGGAAGTATCAGGCTACGGAAAGCACAAAACACTTCAGATAATGCGTCTCCGGCACGCCCAGCAGGATGGGATGGTCTTGAGATTGGGTGCGTTTTTCCAGTATCCGAACCGACCGATGAGCGTCCTGGGCGGCCTCGGTCAACATGCCCAAAAAGTCCTCTTCGCTCACAGCAAATGAGCAGGAGCAGGTCACAAGAATGCCGCCGGGGCGGAGCATCTTAAGGGCCCGCAGATTGAGCTCTTTATAGCCGCGCATGGCGGATTCCAGGTGCTTCTTTGACTTGGCAAAGGCTGGCGGATCGAGCACAATTGCGTCATACAGCTTGCCGGACGAAGAATAGTCTTTCATCAGATCAAAGGCGTTGCCCTCAATCCATTCAATTTCAGGCTTGCCCTCAGCCGGATTGAGTTTTTCATTCTGCTCGGCCACTTCCAGAGCTTCGCGGGAAATATCCACGGCCGTAACGGACTTACAAACGCGTGCCAGGTGCAGGGCAAATCCGCCATGATAGGTGCAGACATCCAGAGCTTCGCCGCGAGCGTATTTCGCGGCTGCTGCGTAATTTTCCCGCTGATCAAGAAATGCCCCGGTCTTCTGGCCGCCCAGAGCGTCATATTGGAGCTTGATGCCGTTCATGGTGATAACGGTACTGCTTCGGGTTCCATCAACCAGAGCCGATTCCATCGCCGGCAACTGCTCGAGCTCGCGGATGCGGTCGTCCGCACGCTCCACAATGTGTTCGGCTCCGGTGAGTTTTTTGAGCGTCTCAAGAATGGCCTGCTTGCGCTCTGGCTGGTCCCACGCCTGTGTAAGAATCTGAAAGGTATAAACATCGTTATAGCGATCCACGATCAGTCCGGGCAGGCGGTCAGCTTCACTAAAGACCAGGCGGCAAGAGTCAGACTCATGCACCAGCTTCTTCCGATAAGAAAAAGCCTCCCACAGGCGCTGCCGCAGCAGATGCAGCAGTTCATCTTCTGAACCCAGAATCTCCCGCCCCAGTAAACGCAGCCGGATCTGTGAAGATGAACTGTAAATGGCTGAGCCCAGCACTTTATCTTTGGGGCCGACCACATGCACCAGAGCGCCGGGCTGTGTGCCGGCATCATTGAGAATGTCGGAGGCATAAATCCATACGTGGCCGTCGCGCAGGCGCTTGGCTGCGCGGTCATTGACGATTATTTTTCTCGGAGAGCTGTTTGCCATCAGACAAACAGCATATAGCAAGGTTGGTTATTGCGTGGGCGTGACTTCAGACTCAGTCTCCACTTCCGGGGCTTCCGCTTCAGCGGTTTCTACTGCAGCGGCTGGCTTGGCAGCGCGCGCCTTGCTCTTCTTTTTCTTAGCGGGTTCTGGAAGTGGAGCAGCCACTTCACTGGCCGGATCAAAGAAGAGAATCCGGCCGCAGGAATTGCAGGTAATAATGTGTTCGTTGGTGCGGAGCTCCTGCCAGGTTTGCGGACGCATCATCACAAAGCAGGACATGCATTTCTGGTCGCGCGCCTCGGCAATGGCCGTTTTGCGCTGCCGCATCACGCGATCATAATGCGCCATGGTGCTTTCATTCACGCCAGCTGTGAGCTGCGTACGCTTTTCTTTTAGCCCGGCCAGCAGCTTTTCGTCTTCAGCGGTGCGAACATGTGCTTCAGCCTTTTCTTTCTCCACGTCAGTGGATTCAGTCTTCAACTCGGCTTCGGCAATCTTCAGGGCTTTGTCCGCGGCTTCCAGACCCAGCATCAATTCAAGAATTTTGTCTTCGCAGACGCTGATCTGCTTTTCCGCGAACTCAACTTCGTGCATCAGCGCGCGATATTCTTCGTTGGTTTTTACGTTGGAGGATTGGCTGCGGTACTTGGCGATCTTTTCCTGAAATCCCTTGATGTCGGCTTCCAGTTGGCGGCGGTTCGCCTCATTGCCTTTTACGCCGGCTTTGGCTTTTTCAACCGCGGCTTTATGTTCAGCCAGTTTTTCTTCAATCGCGGCCACCCGTTTGGGCAATCCGGCTACTTCTTCAGACAGGCGATTCGCCTCGCGATCAACTTTTTCCAACTCGATAAGCTTTTCTAGGTCTGCATTCATGGGAAGGGGTGTAGACCCAATTCTAACACGCAGAAACAGCCGCTCAGTGCTACTTTCGTGCTCTCAACTAGGTTTTTCTACTGATTGTCATGATTTGGTGCGATGCTTAGACTCAATGGAAATGATCGTGGAAATTACAAGACTGCTGCTGGGCGTGCTGATCGCCATTTTTCATCGGCCATTGGCCAGCATGATTATGCAGCATGAGCGCTCGCTGGATGGCTTTTTCCGCAGCCGCGGCGTGCAACTGCCTGCGCCGCCCAGTGATGCCACCGCCCAGAATATGTACTTCCTCATTGGAATCTTCATATCTCTGATTGAAGCCGGACGCATCTGGCTTTCCATGTCTGCCTAATAATGCTGGCTTAAATAACGCACGCGTAAAAATATCTGCCTGAGCTGTTCGGCAGCTCCCGTTTTTCATCGCCTCGTATTATTTCTTAGTCCCCTGTTCCTTAGTCCTTAGGCATCGGAGGAGTGGTATCCCGTACTGGGGGAAAAACAAAACGGGCAATCAATAACAGAGCGATGCCGCCATAGCCCATATAGCGGGAGATCTGATGAGTGTGAGGGTCGGGTGAAGAGCGCATTGCGAAAGACGCTATCACTACCGCAACCGCAATAAGCACAAGAATCCAATAACCTGCTGGTCTGTTTCCCATAGTTTCCTTTCTACGCTTGAATCTTTTGAAAGTTACGCCTGAATATTCAGGGCGCTGGTAAATATTCCAACGCCCTGACTTGAAATAACAACCCCTTTTATTTGTGATAATTGGGGAACGCCGGCCGCTTGCCCTCGGGCAGCGGATTCTTCTTGAGTGAATCCATTACCAGCGAGACAGCTTTCTCCAGCTGCGGATCGTGCCCGCTCATCCAGTCTTTGGGCGTGATCTCCACTTCGTAATCTGGCGCGACGCCCTGGTTCTCTACGTCCCAGTCTCCTGTGCGATTGTAAAACGCCACGCGCGGTGCAGTGACTGAGCCGCCATCCATGAGATTGGGATAGTCATAAATTCCCACCAACCCACCCCAGGTTCGCGTACCCACCATTGGGCCGATTTTGGCATCGCGGAAATACCAGGGCAGCGCGTCGCCGCCGGAGCCGGCATACATATTGATAATCATTGCCTTGGGGCCAAAGATTGCGCCTACGGGCGTGGTGAAATCATGGCCTTCGCGAGTCATCCAGTAGTTTTGCAGCGGACGCCGCAGGTAGTCGATCACGTAATCTGCCGCTGAACCGCCGCCGTTAAAGCGTTCGTCAATCACGGCGCCTTCGCGTCCAATCTGGGCAAAAAAGTAACGGTTGAACGAGGTGTATCCGCCAAAGCCGGTGTCCGGCAGATAGACGTAAGCCAGTTTCCCGCCGCTCAGTTTATCCACCGCGTGTAGGTTGCCTTCAATCCATGCGCGGTTGCGCAGCGCTGCTTCAGACTCAATGGGAACTACTGTTACTGTGTGCGCGCCTTTGCCGTCTGGCGTTGGGCCAACTTTCAGCACAGTAGCTTTGTCTGCGGTGCCAGCAAAAAGTTCGAACACTTCGTCAGTAGGGTTCAAGTCTTTGCCATTCACGGCAAACAGGTAATCGCCTTGCTGGATGTTTACTCCGGGCTGCGTCAACGGTGCGCGCAGCTGCGGATTCCAGTTCTCACCCTGATAAATCTTGGTCAGGCGGTAATGACCATTTTCAATGTGATAGTCAGCGCCCAGCAAGCCAACCTTGCCCTGCTCCGAAGGCGGATCCGCTGGCGTGCGGATATACATGTGGCCCACCGTGATTTCGCCCAGCATGTCTGAGAGCAAATAGCTGAAGTCGATGCGGCTGCCAACATTTTCAAGATATGGTTCGTAACGTTTTTTCATTGCCGGCCAATCCAGTCCATGCAGACTCGGATCGTAGAAGAAGTCGCGCTCAATGCGCCAGACTTCGTTGTATTCCTCTTTCCATTCAGCGCGAGGATCAACCTGCACTTCCATCCGGCCAAGATTCATCGGTGCATCTGGCCGGCCTGCGGCTGGGCCTTCCCCGCGCGCAGGTGCTACAGCGGAGCTGATGAACCAATGCATGTTCTCACGGCGGCCGCGGCTGTAAAGCATCTTCTTGCCGTCAAAGGAGACCCTGAAACTGTTCACGCCTTCCATCAGTTTCTCTGGCTTGCGCGACGTAAGATCAAAGCGCCACAAAGTTGTCTGCTGGTCTGGGCCAGGGCGTTGCGGATCTTCAATCAAAAAGATTGTTCCCGCTTTACCTGCCACCAGCTTGCCGTAGTCGCGCGGCGGAATGGGCAAGGCCAGAATGCGCTGGCTGATATTTTCAGCGTCAATCCGCACGGTCACGCCTTCATTTTTTACCGACTTTACTGCACGCGCGTCCTGCGCCTTGGCTTTTTCTTCAGGATTGGTTGGCTCCTGCTCTGGCTTTTCTTCTGTTTTAGGCTGGGCCTTATCTGTGTCTGGCTTAGGTTCATCAGCAGCTCCTGCGGCCTTCTCTTCGTCACTTTCCGGGGCCAGAGGTGAAGGCACATCTTTACGCAGGACCATCAGATACGCGCTGCGCGTGATGGGCCGGTTAATGCTGGAGAGATCAAGCCATCCAGTTGTTGGGCCGATATCCGTGCTGGCGGCGAAATACAGATATTGTCCCTTTTGATCAAAGGCCGGGAAGCGCGCGTCACTCAGGCCGTCAGTCAGTTGCAGGCTTTTGGCCTGCTCCACTGAATAAGCAAAGATGGCGTGCATATGGCTGACCAGCGTTTTGGAGTAAGCAATCCAACGGCTGTCTGGCGACCAGACAGGGTCGAGCGTGCGCGTTGGGTTGTCATACGTATCGGTGTCAATTTTTACCGGCGCGCCTTATGCCAGGTCCACGTACCAGAGGTTGAGACGCTTGTCAGAGAAAAGAATCTTCTTGCTGTCCGGCGACCAGATAGGGTCATAGTAAAAAGAGGCAGGCGAGCCGAGCGAGATTTTTTTAGCATCGCCCATGCCGTCAGGATTTTTCAGGAAGAGCTGATACTCGCCAGATTCATCAGAAAAGTACGCCACCCACTTGCCATCGGGCGACCATGCTGGATCGCGCTCCATCACGCCGGGAGTGTTGGTCAGGTTGCGTATGTCGCCCTTCTCGCCGGGAGCGGTAAGGATTTCACCGTGAGCTTCAAACACAGCGCGTGCACCGCTGGGTGAGAGTGCAGCGCCGGCAATTTCATTTTCAACTTTCTTGAAATGAGGGCGGATATTGGGCAGATCAGCGGCCACAGTCACCGGAACCGCTGAGGACTTGCCCGTGGCCGGATCAAACAGATTCAGCGAGCCAAATTGCTCATAGACGATTGCGCCCGGCCCCGCCGCGGCCGATTTAATATCCGCGCCGTTGCCGGGCAGTGCCTGATCAACTTTCTTGGTCTTCAAATCGTAAGCGAACAGGGTGAACGGGCCACTGCGGTCAGAGAGAAAATAAATCTTGCTGCCCACCCACATGGGATTGCCGTCATTCGAGGTTTCGCGCGGAACCTGCTCCAGATTCAGGTCTGTAAGATTGGCGATCCATACGCGGGACGCCTTGCCTCCGCGATAGCGCTTCCATCCAATGGCAGAGAGACGGCGATTGTTGTCCACTGGCACATAAGCGATGCTTTTGCCGTCAGGAGAGAATGCGCCAGCTTCGGCCATGGGCAGCGGCAGCTCATGCGGCAGTCCGCCGTCGAGTGAAACCGTAAAGAGCCGGTTGAAGCGCGAATAACTGTTGCGCGTGGAACGAAAGAGAACAGACTTACCATCCGGCGACCAGCCCATTACTTCATCCACTGCGGGGTGATACGTAAGCCGCTTGGGAACGCCGCCACTGCTGGGCATAACGTAAATATCCACGTTGCCGTCATAGTCGCCGGTGAAGGCGATCATGCTTCCATCCGGCGAGAAAACCGGATTGCTCTTGGTGCCGCTGCCGCTAGTGAGCAGGCGCGCCTCTCCACCTTCGCGTGGCACAAGCCACAGATCGCCCGCGTAAGCAAAAGCAATGTGTGTCTTGGAAAGCGTGG
>DASZMF010000179.1:0-10973 GCA_035552035.1 Candidatus Angelobacter sp. | reverse complement strand
TCAAAGGCCAAGACGACTATGTGCGCGCCGTGTTACTAACGGAGTTATTGGCGGATCATCTTCCACGTTTGCCCTGGTTCCTTAGAAACCTGCAGTGCGCTCTTGAGGATTCCAGTACTGTTCTGGAAAAAGTTTGTGCGGCCGTGGAAGTACATCCCAGGATATGCGCCGATTTCATCCGGCTCGCCTGCATTGCAGAGCCAGCCCAGCCGATTACGGTTCCAGTGGACCAACTGATTGTTCTGCTGGGAAAAGACCGGGTCTGGACCACCGTGATTGCGGCATTCCTGCTGCACGAACTGAACAGTACGTGGTCCACCAGAGCACAGAAGGAAGTAGCTTCCATCGCGGTGACGCGCGCCAACAACGCCCTGGCCATGGCAAGCGAAGATGAAGACCTGGCCCAGCAAGAGGCTTATATATCAGGCATATTGTCGATCATTGGCCTGCTGCCTTTGCTGCATTTAAGCAGCGAGAGCGACTTTGTTCCGGACTGGCTTGATGTTTCCGCTGACGCGGTACAGAAACAGCGGGAATTTTTTGGAACGGACTTCCTTGAGCTTGGCCGGTGGGTACAGCTCCTGTGGAAACTACCGTTGGAAGATCCGGATACGCAAGTAATGTTTGATCAGTCTCCAGCACTATCGTATTCCCAGATTTTGCCGAAAGACTTATATAGTCCGGTAGCTGCCCTCAGCTCCGGTGCGGAAAATCGTAGTCTGATTTTGATTTCAAAAGGAACCGTATGACCCCCATTTGCGCACTTATTGTTGACGACTCATCTGTGATGAGGAAAATTGTGGAGCGTTCTCTGCGGCAGGCGGGGATTGAGCTTTCAGAAGTCATGGAAGCCGGAAGCGGCGTGGAAGCCCTGGCTGCTCTCCAAAACAAAAAACCGGATCTGATCCTGAGCGACATTAACATGCCGGCCATGAACGGTCTTGAGTTTGTAAAAAAGCTGCAGGAGGTCGCCGGGATGAAAGACGTTCCGGTGGTGATGATCACGACTGAAGCCAGCGAAGCTCACGTTGTAGAAGCACTTTCCTACGGCGCCAAGGGATATATTCGCAAACCATTCACGCCCGAACAGGTAAAGGAACACGTCCTTCCTTTGGTTAAAAAATAATGAGTACTACAACTGCTGTGGCAATTAACCTGCCGAGTGCGTCATGGATCAACTATATGCACGCCTCGCTCGATGAAGTATTTAACATGATGCTGGGCGTGAAAGTGACGCCGTGCGAAGGACCAGAAGTTACCGCAGAGCTTACTGCCATGGTTGGACTGGCCGGCTCACTGTGCGGCCTGTTCACGATCCGCTGCAGCAGCGCAACTGGCTCCAACTTGGCAGAAAAAATGCTGGGTACCCCGGAATGCGAAGACCAGGTGCTCGACGCACTGGGTGAAATCTGCAACATGCTGGCTGGCAGTTTTAAATCACGGATTCCGGAAATTGCCGATACCTGCATGCTTTCTGTTCCCACAACAATTGCGGGCTCGAATTACCATGTGCATCCTCATAGCGGCGGTCAGCGCCATGAGACGCTGGTGAAGTGCGAGGACCAGCTATTGCAAGTTATTCTTCATGTGAACTGCTAGGCAAACTCTGCCGCTCACTCAAGAGCAGCGGAAAAATAAAACAAAATTTAGAGAAGTTTTATGCCGTGTAACGCGATAGATCGCTTACACGGCATTGATTTTAGAAGCCTTAACCCCTCCGCGGTAATTCCATAAACTTTTTCTGCATTGGCCCAACGCTTGCATATGTAAATAGCGAAGAGGTCTAAATGCCAGAGAGTGGATATTACGCAGCTTGTGCCGGGCTTATCGCCCGTACGGACGCCCTGGAAGTGGCGGCCAACAATCTTGCCAACATCAATAGCACGGGCTACAAAGCCCAGCGCGAGTATTTCAGTTCGCTGGTGGCAAATGCATCCGCCGGCGTGAACGCCAATCCACTTAATAAAGCTGTAAATAATTTTGGAGTGCTCGGCGGAGCACACGTTGACCTGGCGCCCGGCAATCTTGAGCGCACTTCCAACGAGCTTGACCTTGCCGTCGAAGGCACGGGGTTTTTTCAGGTCCAGACCAAGAACGGCACTCGGTATACCCGTGATGGAAACTTCATACTGTCCTCTAATCGCGTGGTGCAGACTCAGTCTGGCGATCCGGTTTTAAGTAATGAAGGGCAGCCTATCCAATTGCCTGAGGGGCAGATTGCCATTAGTAGCGATGGCACGGTTTCCGTTGACAACAATGTTGTTGCTCGAGTAGGGCTGGTCGATCTTCCGGGAGCGAACATGGCTCCTGAAGGCTCCACTAATTTTGTGGCCCAGGGCGGAACGGTAAAGCCCGCAACAGATTCCTCCATACGCCAGGGCATGCTGGAGAGCGCAAACCTGAGCGCTGTTTCTGCTTCAGTGGGACTGATTTCCATTCAGCGCTATGCAGACATGATGTTTCGCACACTCAATATTTTTCATACTGAATTCAATAAGTCGGCAGCAGAAGATCTGCCGCGAGTTTAAAGGAGCCTGATGTTTCGAGCACTCTATACCGCAGCAACCGGCATGACTGCCCAGCAGAACAATCTGGACAACATTGCCAACAATATTTCCAACGCCAGCACCACCGGCTTTCGCCGCCGCCGCATGCAATTCCAGGACCTGTATTACCAGAACATGGTATCGCCCGGCGCCGCATCCACGCAGCAGACGACGGTAGCTGCGGGCCTGCAGATTGGGCTTGGCACTCGCACTGTAGCAACGGAAATCAGCCAGCAGCAGGGAGATATCCAGCAGACCGGCGCGCAGTTGGATATGGCCATTACGGGCAATGGATTTTTTCAGGTCCGCATGCCTAGCGGCCAGATCGCTTATACGCGTGATGGCAACTTCCACAGAGATGCAAATGGAATCGTGGTGACGACGGATGGAAACCCAATTGAGCCAACCATCACTATTCCAGCAAACACGACCAACATTACGATCGGCGGTGATGGCACCGTCAGTATTACCCAGTCCGGCCAGACAAATGCGCAACAAGTAGGAACAATCCAGCTTGCCGCATTTGCCAATCCTGAAGGACTGAACAGTCTTGGCGCCGATCTCTTTTTACCGACCGCCGCTTCAGGCGATGCCGTGCTCGGCACCGCCGGCGGAGCAGAAGGCCTGGGTACGATCCAGCAGGGAAGCCTGGAGCAAGCCAACGTGAGCGTGGTGCAGGAATTTGTAGACATGATTCTGGCCCAGCGTTCGTATGAGGCGAACTCTCGCGTGGTAAAAGCCGGCGACGAGATGTTCCAGCAGTTAAATAATCTGGGCAGATAAGGTCATTTGAAACTTTTTTCCAAATTCGGTTTTGCGATTTTGCACGCTCTCGTTGCGGGGCTGGTGTTTCATACACCAGCCGCCGCGGGAGAGAAAGATGCTCTTACGCTCAAGCCCGTGGTGCAGGTGGCCACGGACGAAGTCACGCTGCGTGACCTGATCGTTGACGATACTGACAATTACCAGAATATCGTTATCTGTCATTCGCCCACAATCGGCTCTGTTCGCACGGTAAGCATGGCGGAGATTGCGGCGATCCTGAAGAAGAATGACGAAGTACATCTTTTAAGAGGCGCAGAGCAAATCAGCGTGACGCGCGCAGGCCGCAAGATTTCCGCTGAAGACTTGAAACCTCTGATTCAAGCCGAATTAAAGAACCGAGATGGCAAGGGAACAATTACCGGCGTTCAATTGCAGGCCGCTATTTTCATTACAGATGCAACCAGCCTGAAGCTGTTGAAGCTGCGTTTTGATTCGGCGATTAATAAATATCGGGCATGGTTTGTGACTTCAGACGCGCCACACGCGGTGACGTTTGAAGCCATGGCGACGCTCGAACCAGGTCCGCGCACTGAAGCTATTTCAGTAACCAGACTTTTACCCTCTTTGCCTGTTCTGGCTCATCGTGGAGAACCTGCCAAGATGCAGCTGGACGGCGAAGGCTTTAGCGCGAGCCTGCTGGTGACTTGTCTGGAAGATGGAAAAGCCAACGGAACAATTCGTGTGCGGGAACAAACCAGCAAGCTTAATTATCGCGCACTGGTGATCGGTCCGGGACAGCTGCGCGCAGTGAGCCGGGAGAATTAGGAATCCATGATAAAGAAATTTGTTATTTGCGCATTACTGCTGGGCAGCATTGCATGGGGTAAGAACAAGAAGGTTCCACCTCCGCCCCCAGCTCTTTTTATTCCAACGGATGCTCCTGAACTGCATACCGTGGGCAGTCTCTGGTCTGACCAGGGAATTCTCTCTGATATGTCCAAGGACTATAAGGCGCACAGGGTGAATGACATCGTGATGATCCGCATCCTGGAAAAGACGGATGCCTCGCAGACGGGACAGGTCAAAACCAGCCGGGCCTTTGCTGCGAATGCAGCGGTGACACAACTCGGCGGCCGACTTTCCACGGCAAATAATTTGCAACAGCTGCTCAATGCAAATTCCAGCAATTCTTTAAACGGACAAGGCGCTTCAACATCTGACACCACGATGACCACAGTACTGGCGGGGCGTGTTGTCCAGGTATTGGCAAACGGAAACATGGTGATTGAAGCTTCACGCGATGTGGACATCAACAATGAGCGGACCACGGCGATCGTACGCGGCTTGATTCGCCCCGGTGACGTTGCGGCGGATAACTCAGTGCTTTCCAGCTCAGTGAGCGATCTTCATCTGGAGCTTAAAGGTAAAGGCGTGGTCACAGATTCCGTTCGACCGCCCAACAAGATTGTGCGATTGGTGTTGAAGGTTCTCGGGTTCTAAAACAATGAAGACACTTCTCAGAAACGTAGCTCTGGTTGTGATTGCGAATCTTTGCGTCACTGGATCTGCTTTGGCTGGCGACAATCCAGGGCCAAACAAGCCAAGCCCGGGGACGACTGCAGCAGCCGCTAAAACGCCGGCAGCAGGCACAACGCCGGCAATAGGTAATCCGTTAAAGCCGACCGCTGCAACAGCATCGACCAGCACGACGTCGCCGGTCACTGCAATAGCGCCGACTACGACTGCGCCCAACGTTATTGTACCAGCCAGTTTTACATCCAGCAGTCTTGCGCCCAGCAGTGTTGGACCCAGCACCACGATTGCAGCGAATATACCCAATAGCGCCACAGCATCGACCGTTACCTCAGCGACGTTGGCCAATGTGACGCGGGTTCGCGTAAAAGACATTACAACCATTGAAGGCGTGCGCGAAAACCCGCTGGTTGGGTACGGTCTAGTGGTAGGACTCAATGGCACTGGCGATCGCCAGCAGACAATCTTCTCCACGCAAACGCTTTCGAATATTCTGCAGCGCATGGGCGTGCAGGTTGCCGGCAATGCAATCCGTGTGAACAATATTGCGGCTGTATTTGTTACCGCAAACCTGCCGGCATTTGCGCGGCCAGGAATGCAGCTTGACGTAACCGTCTCTTCCATTGGCGACGCCAAAAGTCTTGAAGGCGGCATGCTGTTGCTCACCCCGCTCACTGCGGCCAATGGACAAACTTACGCCGTGGCTCAAGGGCCAACCACCCTTGGCGGGTATTCCGCCGGCGGCGGAGGCAACACTAAGATTGTGAATCATCCTACGGTCGGAAGAATTCCCAGCGGAGCAATCGTGGAAAAGCCTCTGGCCGTGGATTTAACGCAGATGCCAACTCTTTCTTTTCTGTTGCGCAGTGCAGACTTTGCCACGGCACGCGACCTGGCGCTTGCGGTGAATCAAACTGTGGGCAAACCGATTGCGCGGGCTGTGGATAGCCGTCGCATTGAGATTTCTACTATTGGATCAGAAGGAACTGTGACTGATCTGCTGGCGCTGGTGCAGGAGACAATGGTTTCCGTCCACTCGAGTGCCAAGGTTGTGGTCAATGAGCGCACTGGAACGGTTGTGATGGGCCAGGACGTACAGTTGGGCGCGGTTTCTATCCTGCACGGCAATCTGGAAATTGAAGTTAAAACGGAGCTGAAGGTTTCGCAGCCCGGAATACTCTCCAACGGACAGACAACCGTCGTTCCTGAAACCACGGTTAAGGCCCAGGAATCGCCTGCACGCAGAATCGAGTTGAAGCAGGGTGCGACGGTGGAAGATCTGGTCCGCGGGCTGCAAGCCATTGGCGCCACTGCGCGCGATATTGTGGCAATCCTGCAGGCAATTAAAGAAGCCAACGCGCTGCACGCCGATCTGGAGGTCATTTAATGAGCGGAATAGACTTTACAGCCATCGCGGGTTCGCCAAACCTCCCAGATGCGGCCCAAAAACAAAAACTGGAGAAATCTGCCCAGGACTTTGAAGGCCTTCTCCTGGGGACGCTCTGGAAGAGCATGGGTGAAGACATGAAAGACTCATTTGAGGGAGATTCTGCCGGTTCATCCTTTTTAGATATGGGTTTGCAGGCCGTTGGTAACGCCATGGCTAAAAACGGCGGCATTGGAATTAGCCGTATGATATTGAAAAGATTGGAGAAAGAGCCCTCCGGCCAGGAAAACAAGGTGCATGAGCCAAGGTAACCTCCATTGACTCAAGGCTTTTCCGCTATTGCCGATGAGTCACTCGGTCAGCACTAGGCAAGTATTGCCGGGTAGAGAAGTTCATTACCTGAGGCGGTAAGAAAAATGACAAATGTACCTAAAGGTTTTCCCAGAACCTGACGATACTTAAGTCATAACGGTAAGTTTTTAGAGAGAGACACAAAATGCGTATAAATCCATTCGACCAGTCACAGAACATTGGAACCACCGATCAGGTCAGCCGCAAGCAGGACAAGAAGACCTTGCAGACACCCGCCGCTGACCAGGACGGCGCACAGATTTCCACCCAGTTGCAGCAACGTCTGGCCCAGACGCCGGAAGTCCGGCAGGACCGCATTGACGCGATCAAGCAGGCGAGAGAAGCCGGTACTTACAGCGTTTCCGATGACCAGCTTACGAGCGCCATGTTTAAGGAATTTTTTAACCGCGGATAACAGCGCCGCATGAAGAGTAGTTTTATGGAGCAGATCGTATATACCGTTGCCGCGAATCACAGCGGCCATGCTGGTTCGTTCAACAGCACGGAATATCTACGCTTGATACAGGCGCGTCTAACCAGCTTTGAAGCCCTGGCGCAAAGCCTGATCGGATGCCGTAAGGCATTTATCGAATGCGATCTCGATTCGATTATGAAGTGGGTAGAACAGCAATCGTCGCATTGCAATGAGATCATTCGCACCGAGCAGGTGTTGGCGAGCCACGTTCCAGCATCCATGCAGCTTACCGAGTTTCTTTCTCCATCAGAGGTAGAACGCGCGAAAGAGTTGCAGCGCCGTACCACTGATCTTAAAAACGCAGTTCAGCAACTTAATCGCATTTACGCGGGTCTGGTTCGTAAAGCGAGCCAGAACAATGCAGTTCTCCGAAATCTCTATGCCACCGCATTAGTGTATGCCGACCCCAGGCTCGGACCGCGCGAATCGTGCAGAAGGACGGAGGAATAATATGGGCAGTTTATCGGGAAGTATGTCTATCGCCCTGAGCGCCCTGGCAAATAACCAGGAAGCTCTGGATGTGACTTCAAACAACATTGCTAATCAGAACACTCCGGGATACTCGCGCCAGCGCGTAAACTTTTCGGAATCGGCGACATTGCAACTCGGTTCAGTACAGTTAGGCACCGGCTCTAGAATTGATAATATTCAGAGCATTCGCGACCAGACGCTTGAATTCCGTTTGAATACTGAAACGCAAACGCAGTCCGCGCTTGATTCATATCTTGGCCCCCTGCAGCAAATACAGGCCAGCTTTAATGAAGCCGCAGGAACAGGTTTACAAACCTCAATCAGTGGATTCTTCAACAGCTTTTCACAACTCTCAACCGATCCAAGCAGTGTTGCGCTGCGCCAGAGCGTGCTTACAGCCGGCCAGAACCTGGCGGGCGCATTCAATTCCGCGGCCACGAACCTGAATACCTTGAAGACATCAACAGACCAGCAGATACCAACGCTGGCGCAGCAAGTCAATGCGCTGACTCAGTCTGTGGCGCAACTGAATATCCAGATAACCCAGTCACAGTCTTCAGGGCAGAATTCTGGTACTTTGCAAGACCAGCGCAATCAACTGATTCAGAAGTTGTCTCAGATCATTAACGTTTCACAGATTCAGGGAAGCGATGGGTCGATTGGACTCTCTACTGCGCTCGGCGCGGCATTGGTGGTAGGTGGGCAGCAGTTTAACCTGCAGGTTGCCACAAATCCTGTCACAGGGCAGAATGACATTCTTTCATCCACGGGCAAAGACCTAACCGCCAGCATTAATGGCGGCAGCATTGGCGGCCTGCTGCGCGTTCGTGACCAGGCCATCCCATCATTGCTCAGCAACCTGGATACGCTGGCCTCTGGTATAGCGAATGCTGTGAACACTCAGCAAGCTGCCGGCTTTGACTTAAATGCAGCAGCAGGACAAAAATTCTTTACTGTTCCGGCTGGCGTGCCGGGCACGGCCCAGTCCATTTCTGTGAACCTAACGGACCCCACACAAGTGGCGGCCAGCCAGAACGGCACTACCGGCGACAATGCAAATGCTTTGGCTCTGGCCCAATTGCAAAACCAGAACATCGCGGGCGGCGATACACCGATCAATTTTTATTCCAACACAGTTGCCCAGCTGGGCGCCAATATTCAACAGGCGACCACGCAAAGCGCCACTCAGGACATTGTGGTACAGCAGCTGCAAACTCAGCGTGATTCTGTTTCCTCAGTTTCGCTTGATGAGGAAGCGGCCAATCTGGTCCAGTTCCAGCGTGCTTATCAGGCAGCAGCGCGTATTGTGAACGTGGTGGATTCACTCACTCAAACAGCCATTAATCTTGGAGTAGGCGGCACCTAATGTCAGTACGTTTTAATCCAAATCTTTACGACAATATTCTCTCTGGTCTCAATACGAACAACCAGGCAACCGCTACTGCGCAGGAAGAGCTTGCCACGGGCCGCCGCGTGAATGAACCATCGGACGACCCCGGAGCCACAGCTGTCGCCATTGGGATTCATGCTCAGTCTTCGCAGGTGGACCAGTTTACCCAGAATGTTTCCAGCGTAAGCGGCTTATTGCAAACGGCTGATTCCACGCTGAGCTCAGTGGTGACTGCGCTCACTCAGGCAATCACACTCGGCGTACAGGCAGGCGATGGGACGATTTCCGCTAGTTCCCGCTCCACCTTGAGCAACCAGATTCAGAGCGTGAGCGCACAGATACTTTCCCTGGCCAATACGACCTACCAGGGAAGTTATATCTTTGCCGGCAATAACTCTGGTCAGCCGGCGTACGTGGCCGATCCTGCCAGCTCGAGCGGCGTAACGTATCAGGGAAACAATGGCGTAAACAAAGTAGAGATAGCCCAGGGGCAGAGCATTGCCGTTAATGTGCCGGGATCGCAGATTTTAACTAACCCCTCGAGTGATGTATTTGCAGCGCTGAACACACTTGCCCAGGCGGCACAGAGCGGGAACGGGGTTCAGGCGGCGGTAACGCAGCTGCGCGCTGTGTTTGATCACGTCACTTCCCAGCGCACTTTTTACGGTAGCCAGCTTACGCAACTGGACAGCACCAGTTCTTATCTGTCGAATGACAAGATCCAACTGGCAAGCCAGGAAAATACTGCCATTGGTATTGATTTAACCCAGGCGACCATTGATGTGCAGAACGCGCTTACCAATCGGTCCGCAATTCTGGCCGCCGGTGGCAAGATACAGAACACCAGCCTGCTGAACTTCTTGAGCACGTCAACGTAATTGGAAGTTATTTTTTAGCTGGCTCTGTAGGCGCTTTTAGCTCCTCAAGAGCTTTTTTTGCTCTTTCAGAATCCGGGTCCATTTCCAATACATGGGAGAAGACGCTCACTGCTTTTTGGCGCTGATTGGTTTCAATATAAAGCGCGCCTAAAGTGTTCAAGATATTAGTATCACTCGGGTTTGTGCTGGTGTACTGTTCGAGCAGCAGAATAGCCTTCGGTAAGTTGTTCTGGTCAAGAGCGACCCGCGCCTGTTTGAGTTGCTCTGGAACACCGTATTTTTGCACGAGTTCATGATAGCCAAAGACAAGTATGGCTGTGGTGACAAGTAAAGTAACCCACTGATAGAGCTTGTGGCGCTGGGCAAAGCCGCCCATGGGAACTCCCAGCAACACGCCGGTAATGAATCCGCCAAGGTGGCAGAAATTATCAATATTAGCGCCCAAAATACCAGCGCCCAGCACGAAATTCACGCCCACAAAGAAGATCATGCTGCTCATGACGGAGCGCTTCTCACCGTCAGAAATTGCAAGATTGCCAAACTTGACTCCCGCGAGCAAAGCCCCGGCAATTCCGAAGATGGCTCCTGACGCTCCAACTTCCATGTGTCTGGGATTGTGAGCAATGCTTAGCAAAGCGCCACCGACGCCGGTCAGCATATAAATGAAGAAGGTCTGGAGCTTTCCGAAAAGCCGCTCTGAGAGCTGCCCCAGACTCAACAAACACCACATGTTGAATGCCAGGTGAATGAGGCCGCCATGAATAAAACCGGCGGTAATCAGCCGCCAATAGTCACCAGACAATGTTGCAGGCCCATAATTGCCACCCCAGTTATAAGTTGCCTGGCCGCTAAATTCCATAAATCCGGCGCCCGTGGCAACCATGCCCACAAAGACCGTAAGGTTGATGGCAAGCAAGAACGTGGTCGCAGGAAAATCGCGCAGGGTCCCGGTCATCATGGTTTTGCGGGCACGGCCTGTGGCCACACCGGCGCATCGGTCGCACAGGACTGGTGCAACTCCTTCTTCATTCACCGCGAGGACATCCCCGCATTTCAGGCAGTTGGGCATCGTTATTACAGGATAACAAGGAACTCAGGATTTTGGGCCAGTGCGTTTACTAGCTCTCAAATCGCTATAGTGAGTTCGTTCAATGAGCTTTGGCATCGCCACCCTGAG
>DASZMF010000178.1:0-1936 GCA_035552035.1 Candidatus Angelobacter sp. | reverse complement strand
CGCTCTCGTATGGAGACGCGCGTCCTATCCTGGAAAATTTGGGCGGCCCTGAAACGCCGCGCGAGTGGCAAGGCGCTCTGCCGTTTACCTATCACGTTGGTCCTGGGCCAGTGAAGGTGAAGATGCACCTGAAGATGGATTACAAATATTGGACGATCTGGGATGTGATCGGAAAAATTAAAGGCACGAAATATCCTGATGAGTGGGTGGTGCTAGGGAACCATCGCGATGCGTGGGTGTACGGGGCGGTGGATCCGAACAGCGGAACGGCCGCGATGCTGGAGACCGTACATGGCCTGGGCGATTTGCTGAAGAGCGGATGGAAGCCAGAAAGGACAATCGTATTTGGATCCTGGGACGCCGAGGAAGAGGGTTTGATTGGAAGTACTGAATGGGGCGAAGAGCATGAAAAAGATCTAGCGCACGCCGTCGCCTATTTCAACATGGACGTAGCGGTCTCCGGCTCAAATTTTGGCGCGTCGGCGGTGCCCAGTCTAAAAGGCTTTGTGCGCGACGTAACCAAAGTTGTGCCCAGCCCCAAAGGCGGCATGCTGTACAACGTATGGAAAGACGAGCGCCTCAATCGCGGTGATCGCCGCCAGGGCAATCGCGGACCAAACGCGCAGGTAGAGAATGACGTGCCCGTCGGAGACCTCGGCAGCGGCTCTGACTACAGCGTTTTCATCCAACATCTGGGCATTCCATCCACAGACATGAGTTCCAGCGGCTCTTACGGCGTGTATCACTCGGCGTTTGATAATTTCAACTGGTTCAAGAAATTTGCCGACCCCACATTTGTTTACGAAGTGGAGATGGCGCGCGTCTTCGGCATTGAGGCGCTGCACATGGCCTCGGCTGACGTGCTGCCCTATGACTATGAGCTTTACGGCAAAGAGATTGGCGCTTACATTGACAGCTCGCATGAGAAAGCTACGCGCGTGCTCGGTGGCAGCGCGCCTGATTTCACCAAAGCCTCAGACGCGGCCAAGCGATTCATGAATGCCGGCGCAAAAATTCTGGCCATCCAGAAAGAGCCGCCGCCAGATCCTGACAAGCTCAACCACGCTCTGATCGCCGCAGAGCGGGCGCTGCTTTCTCCGCAGGGATTACCCAATCGCCCATGGTTCAGGCACGTGATCTACGCTCCCGGACAATACACCGGCTACGCTGCCGTTGTGATTCCCGGCGTAAATGAATCGATTGACGCCAAAGACGCGGCGCTCACAGCCTCGCAGTTGCAAGTACTAACTGACGCGCTGAACCGCGCTGCCGGAGTGCTGGAGGCCTATCAGTGATCGCTTAGACTTTTGCCAGCGTACGCTCCAATTCAGCAGGTTCGCTGATGGGCGGCTGGCAGGCAAAGCCGCTGCAGATTACAGCTACTGTGTGTCCCTTTTTTACCGCCGGCAAGTTGGGGATCGTTTCCGCCAACGCCGGCGGTAACATTTGTGCCGTAACCTTCTCCTGCGACAAGCGCACCACGGACTGATTCAAGCCAAAGCGCCTCAGCGCTGTGGCTTCCAACTGCGCAACTTTTTCTCCCGTGCCGATAATCACTACCTGCGTGTGCGGTTGCAGATACATGCTCAACGCAATTCCATAGGTCGATGCAAACAAGCCATAGTGCGCGGCGATTCCGGCAAAGGCTTTAAGCGTGCCTTCGGCCAGATCGCGATGCTTCGCGTTGTTGGTGTAAGCGTAAAGCCGCAGCAAGCCAATCGCGGCCGCCGGATTACCGGCTGGCGTGGGCGAATCCTGTAAAGGTTTGCGTCGCGCCGCCAGCGCACCCAGAATGATTCCCTCGCCAACATCTGGCCCTGAAGCCATATCAAAGAAGCCGCCTTCATTCGGATCATGAAAGCGCGCGGCCATAACGTCAGCAAGCTTTTTGGCAAAATGGAAATATTTCAGGTCGGCCGTGGCTTCATACGCGTCC
>DASZMF010000177.1:0-6407 GCA_035552035.1 Candidatus Angelobacter sp. | reverse complement strand
GCAGCTACACACAGCGCCGGTTTTGTTTTGCTCATTAGTCTCCCATCACCGCCACCACCACGCGTTTCGAGCGCTGGCCGTCAAACTCCGCGTAGAACACCCGCTGCCATGTTCCCAGCAGCAGCTTGCCATTCGTCACCGGCAACATCACCTGATGATGTATCAACAGCGCCTTCAAATGTGAGTCGCCGTTGTCCTCGCCCGTTTCATGATGCAGATATGCTTCGTTGAATGGCGCAAGCTGCTCCAGCCATTTGTCTATGTCCTGGATCAAGCCGCGTTCGTCGTCATTCACATAAACTCCGGCGGTAATATGCATGGCGGAAACCAGCACCATGCCGTTGCTCACGCCGCTGGCTTGCAAAATCTTTTCTACCTGCGGCGTAATGTGTATGTATTCGCGATGCTTCTTGGTATTGAACGTGAGATAGTCCGTATGAAATTTCATTGCGCCCGTCCTCTGTGCCGTTTCTCCAGCAGTCTACTAGAAAGCAACAGATAACCTGAGTAACCTCTTCCCGCCGCAGCGCTGCTCGCTGTGCTTCGGAGTTTGATAAAGAAGTGATAGATTTGAGAGGCAATGTCTGCTCCTAACTCAAGGTTTGTCCGCGCCTGCCGCTGTGAACCCGTTGACGTGACGCCCATCTGGCTCATGCGACAGGCTGGCCGCTACATGGCTGAATATCGCGCCGTGCGCAAGAACCATTCCATTCTCGATATCTGCAAGACCCCAGAGATCGCGGCTGAGGTTACCATCACCGCCGCTGAAAAGCTCGGCGTGGATGCAGCGATCATCTTTGCCGACCTGCTGCTGCCCCTGGAAGTTATGGGCATGCCGTTCCGCTTTGAGGCCGGTGAAGGCCCAGTGATTGAGCAGCCGCTGCGTACACCCCAGCACATTGACGCGTTGGTCACCAATCGCGCTGCCGAGCTGGGCTATGTGTCTGAGTCCGTCCGCCGCGTGGTCAAACATTTTGGTAGCAAGTTGCCGGTCATTGGATTTTGCGGTGCACCGTTCACGCTGGCCAGTTACATGATTGAAGGCGGCGGCTCGCGCAACTACATACACACCAAGAAAATGATGTACTCCGAGCCCGCTGCCTGGCAGATGCTCATGCGCAAGCTGGTAGAGGTACTTTCCGCGTATGCCGCAGAGCAGGTAACCGCCGGCGCTGACGCCCTGCAAATTTTTGATAGCTGGGTCGGCTGCCTGAGCGTGGAAGATTATCGCCAGTACGTTCTGCCCTTTGCGACAGAACTTGTACAGCGGCTCAAGAAAACTGGCGTGCCCATCATTTATTTCGGAACCGACACGGCCACCATGCTGCCTGCCATGAAAGAGACCGGCGCGCAGGTCATGGGCGTGGACTGGCGCTTCCCACTCGATGATGCCTGGGCCAGCTTGAAATTTGAAGGAGCCGTGCAGGGCAATCTTGATCCCGTGCTGCTCTTTGCCAGCCAGAAAGAATTGCGCGTGCGGACTGAAGCCATTTTGCGCCAGGCCGCCGGCCGTCCCGGACACATCTTTAATTTGGGCCATGGAATCCTGCCGGAAACGCCCGTGGAAAACGTGCAGGCGCTCGTGCATTTTGTGCGCGAGCTGAGCGCGGAGCTTTCCGCCAGGGCCGGCCGATGATCCCACGCTCTCTGCCATGAAACGCATTGCCATTATCGGCGGCGGCATCGCCGGACTCACCGCGGCTTTCTACCTGGAAAAAGCGCGGCGCGCCGGCGCAGATCTGCAATGGACTCTGTTTGAAAAATCCAGCCGCCTCGGCGGCGTCCTTGAGACAGAGCAGCGCGATGGCTTTGTCCTTGAAGCCGGTGCAGATTCTTTCCTCACCGCCAAGCCTGACGCAACGCGCCTGTGCCAGGAGTTAGGTATTGGCAGCGAAATCATTCCTTCCAATGACGCTGGCCGCAAAACTTATATCTTGGTAAAGGGCAAGCTCGTCCCCATCCCACAAGGCCTGGAATTTATGGTGCCCACGCGTGTATGGCCCATGGCCACAACGCCGCTCTTTTCTTTCTCCACCAAATTGCGGATGGCCGCGGAATTATTTTCTGCCCCGCCGAAACATGAGAAAGACGAATCCGTGGGTGACTTCGTCCGCCGCCATTTCGGCCCGGAAATGGTTGATCGCGTCGCCGAGCCGCTGCTCTCCGGAGTCTATGGTGGAAATGTTGAGGCGCTGAGCGTTCGCGCCGTGCTGCCACGCTTTGCCGAGATGGAGCGCGAACACGGCAGCCTGGTGCGCGCCACGCTGCGCGCCAAAGCCCAGAATCCCAACGCCCAGAATAAAGATAAAACTAAAGCCGCCAAACCGCAGCCGCTATTTTCCTCAATGAAAAATGGCATGCAGCAGATCATTGATGCGCTGGCAGCAGCGCTGCCGCAATCGTCCATACGTTTGCAGCAGCAGGATATTTCTGTGCGGCAGATCAATGATGACTGGCAAGTCGAAAGCTCCGGCCTACAGGAAAGATTCCAGGCCGTGCTGCTGGCCGTGCCTGCGCCTTCTGGGGCCGCGATGTTGCGGCAGTTTCATCCTGCATTGATTGAAAGCCTTGCCAAAATTCAATATACCTCGTCAGCGGCCGTCACACTGGCCTATGACCACGTGGTTGACCTGCCTCCCGGACACGGCTTTCTTGTCCCGCGCTCCGAGCGTCGCAAAATCATGGCCTGCACCTTTGTGCACCGGAAATTTAACCATCGCGCACCGCAAGGCAAGAGCCTGCTGCGCTGCTTCTTTTCCAGCTCGCGTATCCCTGACCTGCTCACATACAGTGACGAAGCTCTCCAGCAGATTGCCCGGCAGGAACTTGAGAGTATTCTGGGTGTGAAGGCCGAGCCCATCTTTGCCCAAACCTTTCGCTGGGACCGCGCCATGGCGCAATATGAAACCGGGCACCTGGACCGCGTCGCCGAGATGGAAAAAATCATCGCCACCATGCCGGGCTTCCACATTATCGGCAATTCATTTCACGGGATCGGCGTGCCAGATTGCATCAAGTCAGCGCGGCTGGCCGCAGAGCAGATTACTTCTTCCGTTTCCCAGCCGGCACCGGTTTAGCTTTAGCTTTGGCTCTAGCTTTGGCTCTAGCTTTGACTTTTTTCGCCGGAGCTTTCGCGCTCACCGGTGCACCCAATGCAGCCTGCGTCTTCTTCGGCAGCTTTTCCAGAACCAGCTTGTATGACTCGCGAATCAGCTCTTTAAATTCCGGTTGGCGCATGACGTCCATTTCTATAATGGCCACCCAGTGATTACGCGCCATGTATGGCGCCGGAATAATGCCTTCAATCTCCACCAGCTCAGCGAATTTTTCTGGAGTGCATTTGAAAGCAATCTTGGTGGGGACCAGCTGCGGCTCCATGTTGACCACGCAAAACATCTTTCCGGCAATGCGGAAGAGCAAATCATGTTCCCATTGCACGCCCTCAGTAGCGTGTGGAAGTGAAAGACAGAACGCGCGCACCCAGTCAATGTAAGAAGCCATGGCAGAATATTAGCCGCTTACAGATGTACGGGCAATTGCCCATGAAGAGATGATCGGCGTTAACTGCGCAGGCTAAGCAAAGCTCGCGCGATCTCTGAATCCTCAGTGCTGAATACGGTACGCAGATCGAACAGCACGCGACCATCTTCCACGCGCGCCACAATCGGCGGATGGTAATGGCGCAACCGCGTGGCCAGCTCGTCCGCGCTGAGAGATTCTGCGGTGATAGCCAGCAGAAATGTCGGCAGCGAAGAGGTAGGCGCTGAGCCGCCGCCCACTAGAGATTCGCCAGCGATGATTTCAGTCTGCAAGTGCGCGGCTGAACCAAGCTGTGCCTGCAGCGCCTCGGCACGTGCGCGAATTTCCTGCGCAGGCAGGCGCATCATGCGGGCAAACGGAATCGCGTCATGGTTCTGCCGGACATACTCCATCAGCGTCCCCTCCAGCGCCGCGTAGGTCAGCTTGTCCACGCGCAACGCACGGAAAAGCGGATTCGACCGCAAACGCTTGATCAGCTCGGCGCGTCCGCTGAGCAGGCCGGCCTGCGGGCCGCCCAGCATCTTGTCTCCGCTGTAAGTAATCAGGTCAACCCCGGCGCGCAGGCTCTCCATCACACCGCTCTCATTAATACCCAGCGCGCGCAGCGGAAGCAGCGCGCCGCCGCCCAGATCTTCCATGACGGGAATGTTGTGCTTGCGTCCCAGCACAGCCAGCTCTTCCAACGAAGGCTGTTCGGTAAATCCAATAATGGCAAAGTTCGACCGATGCACCCGCAGCAGCAGCCGTGTTTTTTCAGTGATGGCATTTTCGTAATCGCCAAGCCGCGTGCGATTTGTAGTGCCGACTTCGCGCAGAACTGCACCGGATTTAGCCATCACGTCCGGCACGCGGAACGATCCGCCAATCTCCACCAGTTCACCGCGAGAAACAATCACCTCGCCGCCCTCAGCCAGCGTGTTCAGCGCCAGCATCACCGCCGCCGCACAGTTATTCACGGCAACCGTGCGGATGCCACTCACGCCTTCCTGATTTAGCAGCCGGGAGAACAGCCGCTCCACATGAATGTCACGTTTGCCACGCTCGCCCGCAGCAATATCAAATTCAAGATTGGAGTAGCGGCCAGCAACTTCATTGATCCGCTTAAGCGCTGCCTCAGCCAGCGGTGCACGGCCCAGATTCGTATGCAGCACTACGCCCGTGGCATTGATAACCGGCTTGAGCGAAAGCTCCATGGCACTGCTCAAATGTCGGGAGACCGCATGTGGGAAATGCGACATCGCAAGTTCCACCGCAGCCTGATTGCCAAAAATGCCCGAGCTGATCTCTTCACGTATTTTTGCCAGTATCGCGCGGATAGATTCGGTAACTGCAGGCTGCCCCTCGCGGGCCAGCATCTCTGCCAGCGCTGGATTTTTTAGCAGCTCGTCCACGGCGGGAAGCAAGCGGTAGAGATCGGATTTGTTGGCTGTTGGCATCTTCTTTTATCTCAAATTTTTCTGAAATCCCGAAGCGAAGCGAGGGAACCCTATCAGCTTAAATACTGTAAAGGTAAAACCAGTTTTCCCATCCTCATTTTCACACAGGCTCTCAAATGTTCATAACTTAATGATCCATCTGGCTATAGGGATCCCTCGCTTTGCTTCGGGATTACAGAAAAAGCTTCATTCGGGATTAAAACAAAAACAAAAAACAAAACTAACCCACCTCCACCAATCCATACCGTCGCTGCCAGTGGTTTTTCAAATGCTCCATCACCCGCTTGCGATCTTCCAGCGTGATCTCTGGATCTTCCTCTTTCACCAGCTTGGCAGCTTCAACTTTGGCCAGTTCCAGAAGCTTGCGGTCGCGCAGCAGATTTGCGACGCGCAGCCCGGGCATGCCCGCCTGCCGCGTACCAAAAAATTCTCCGGGACCGCGCAGTTCAAGATCGAGTTCGGCGATCTCAAATCCATCCTGCGTGCGCACCATTTCATTCAGCCGGCGCTCGCCCTCGGGCGATACCTTGCCGCCGGTCATCAACACGCAATAAGATTTGGCTGCGCCGCGGCCGATGCGTCCGCGGAGTTGATGCAGCTGGGATAGTCCAAAGCGCTCGGCGTGTTCCACCACCATCACAGTTGCATTGGGCACATCCACGCCCACTTCAATCACCGTAGTCGCCACCAGCACGTCAATCTCACCATTCTTAAAGCGGCGCATGGCCGCCTCTTTTTCTTCAGGGTTCAACCGTCCATGCAGTAGACCCACGCGCAGATCGGAAAAAATCTTTTTCCGCATCTCGTCATACATATGCAATGCGGCTTTGAGTCCGGTCTTTGACCTTGCGCCCACTGGCTCGGCGGCAAATTCCATCTCCTGCTGCTCCGCCGGAACGCCTTCAATCACCGGATAAACAATGTAAGCCTGCCTGCCCAGCTTCACCTGCTTCTTCACAAAGTCCCAGACTTCGTCAGAGCGTTTGTCAGAGATTTTGCGCGTAGTGATGGGCGTGCGGCCCGGCGGTAGTTCATCGAGCACGCTGGTATCGAGATCACCATAAAGCGTGAGCGCGAGCGTGCGCGGAATGGGCGTGGCCGTCATCACCAGCGTGTCAGGTTCGGCATCACCTTTTTTCATCAGCTTAAAACGCTGCATCACGCCAAAGCGGTGCTGCTCATCCACGATCACAAAGCCCAGCTTGTTGAACTCAACTTTTTCCTGGATCAGAGCATGCGTGCCGACGACCAGATGCACGTCTCCGCGCGCAATGTGGCGGCGCGCGCTGCGTTTCATATCTTCGTCCAGCGAACCGGTGAGCAGCAGAATGCGATAGCCTGCAACATCTTCCAGAATCCGCCGCGCGGAGAAATAATGCTGCGTGGCCAGAATTTCCGTGGGCGCCATCAAGGCCACCTGATAGCCATTTT
>DASZMF010000176.1:0-7077 GCA_035552035.1 Candidatus Angelobacter sp. | reverse complement strand
TGCACGCCTTCTTCAGAAAATATTTGCTGCAATTCTTCAGCAATTTGCACTTCGTCTTTGGCGGTAAAGGCGATGACTGATGATCCTGAACCGCTGATGGCCACACCGAGCAATCCGGGATGCCGTAAAGCCAGGCAGCGTTCCATGCCGGGAACAAGTTTCTGGCGATAGGGCTGATGCAGCTTGTCATCAAAGAGTGCAGGGAAAAGATCAAACCTGCCGGAGAAACAAGTAGCAGCGAGCAAGGAAGTGCGTTGCAAGGTATGCAGCACGTCAGCACGGTCGTAAGCTTTGGGCAGCACCTGTCGCGCTTCATGCGTGGGGACCACAATGGATGGAGTTACCACCACCAGCCGAATGCTCTCTGGGAAATCTGCTTTGACCGTGGTCACGCGATCTACATTGTTCGAAAGGGCAAGAACCAGCCCGCCATGGTAAGCCGCAGCGGCGTTATCAATGTGGCCTTCAATTTCTTCAGCCCAGCGGAGAATTTCTTCCGGAGCAGCTTCTTTGCCGCTGTACTGCACGCCCAGCAGCAGTCCAGCAATCACGGCAGCGGCGCTGCTGCCCAGGCCAACGCTGATAGGAATCTCACTTTGCACCAGAACGTGCCCTGCGGGAGGAGCCACGCCCAGTTTTTCCGCGGCCAGGCGCAACGCATGCAGCACAAGGTTGGAGCTTTCCATGGGAAAGCGCTCCGGCGTCTTGCCCTGATATTCCAGGCTGAGTTCATTGCTTCCAGAAGGGACGAAGAGCGCACGGAGGTAAAGCTTGAGCGCCAGTCCGCCGCAATCAAAGGCGCAGCCCAGGTTCGCGGAGGTTGCCGGCACAACCACGCGCCAGCCGTATCCGGCATCGCCAGAGTTTGATCGGTCATTGTTTGATCGATCGTTATTTGATCGATTGTTGAGTCGATCGTCTACTTGATCCATGTTCTTTCATTTCCCCAGAAAGCAAAAACCCACTCGCCTTGGCGAGTGGGTCAGGAACTTGGTGATTCTGTTTAAGTTACTCTGCCTGCTCGCCTGTATGTCGCCCGGATGTAGCTGTACCTGTGCTTGTTGTTGTCAAACACGTGTTGGTGGCGAAGCTGTGAGTGCGAGCCTGCATGAAAGGGCACTATAGCCCGGATGCTTGTCGAGAGTCAAGGATTAGCTAAAACAGCTAATGGACATAGGAAAACGATGGTAATCGTGCACTAGGGGTTCAGTTGCACTACCCCAAAAACTGTCCCGGGAATGTTTGGAGGTATCGCTGTAGTGCTGACCGCGTTCGTCGTAATGTCAAAAATATCCACTGCGCCGCCCTGCACCACGTAAATCACATTGCGTCCTGCCACCGGAGCCAGTCCAGTCACGTCGCCCGTAGGGCGCGTTGCCAGCAACAGAATTGGGGAAACTGCTAAGGTGTTTGTATCAAAAATCGTGAGGCAGCCCTGACGTTGATTTTGCGGGGTCAATGCTCCCAGTGTGCAGCCCGAGGAGCCAATATAGAGCTTGCCATTGGAGGTGAGCGACATCAGGCTATGCCGTCCGTCTGCAATGTGGATGGGCGTACCTGCCGATAGCCCCACAGCATTTACTACCTGCAAGGTTCCCGTATTCAATCCGGTTGTCGGAGAACCGGCGATAAACGCAGTGGTGCCACTCAACAGACCAACCGTCGCGCCAGAAAGCGCAAGTGGCGTGCTGAGTGTGGATACCCCGGCGTTGGTGAGAATCGTTCCAATAACACCTGCCTGCGTGCCACCGCATTCCACGCCGCAATTCAGCAAGAGAAAGTGGTTGTCATCTACCGCAAAAACGCCGCTGGCGGGATGATCAATGCCTGCATTGGTGATTGTGACTGGAGCGGTTGGTGAAGGCAAAATGGCTACAAAGTTGTTCGTCAACGTGTCATTGAAAGCCAGCACGGTGGTTCCCGCGGGACCCAGGGCCAAGCGTTGCACGCCAGCAACTGTCACGGTTCCGGTAAAGGCGGCGGTAGCGGTGTTAATGCTTTGAACGGTGCCATTGTTTTCCGCCACCCAGGCCGTCTTGCCATCCGGGGTTAAAGCTATGTCCACGGGCAGAGCGGGCAAGGTGATAGAAAAACGAATGGTTTCCGTTGCATTATCGAAAATAGTTACGAGATCGGAAAGCGTACTTTGAATCACGGTGGTGCCTGCAGCGCTGACCATCTTGCCTGCTGAGGGCACGGCAATGGTACTGGTAACTACATCTGTTGTGGCATTCACCACATCCACTGCGCCTGTCGTATTGTCAGATACCAGCATTCTCGGCGCTGCTGGAGTGGGAGTAGGGGCGCCACCTTCGCTGCGGCTGGCTCCAGAGCCAGTGCTGCATCCGGAACCAAGGATTACCAGCCAGGCACAGAGTGCTGCAAGCCCAGTTTTTAAGGCTTTATTTCCACATGTAGTTTTGATTGCCATGTTCATAACCTTACCCCTAATCGCGGACCACGGGCAACAGAAACCACCCTAACTTAGGTGCAGGGTCTTGACTAGATAAACACTCCTGAACAGGCACGAAAAAGGCCAGTACCGATTTGGGATGGATAGAAAAAATTCATTACATCCATCAGTTTTTCTGATTCAACCAGGCCATATGATTTCTTGACAGTGCACACACAGGCATTTAACTTAATTTCTATGCGAATGCTGTGCCAAGACATGTGCAAGTGCGATTGTTGTTGTAAGGCTGACGATCTGTCTCTGGCGAGAAAGACTGCTACCTAATTCGCATTTAAAGGTTTAGGAAACAGGCCCATCGCCAGAATAAAGCGATGGGCTTTTTGCTTTTGCAATCCAGCTACTCGCATTCAATATTTTCGCAGTCACAAAACGTTACGCATGAGGAATATGAGCCCAGAAACGGCCACACCCGTGAAAGAAACCAAAGCCCAGAAGGTGGAACGGCTTAAGCAGGAAAAGAACCCGCTGGAGTGCTTTGAAGAGATCCGCCAGTTTGCGCGGACAGGGCTTGCCTCGGTCCCTGATGCCTGGATCAAGACGTACTTTCGCTGGTGGGGCGTTTACACGCAGGGTGATGGCGGCGGCGCAGTCGGCGGGATTGGCGGCGAAGGCCGTGCGACGCCCTATTTCATGCTGCGTATCCGTTTGTCGAATGGCTTTATCACAGCACCACAGTTGCGCACGATTGCTGGCCTGACAGCGAAATACGCTGGCGGCGTTGCAGACATCACCGTGCGCCAGAACATCCAGCTGCATTGGATCACGATTAAAGACCTGCCGGAAGTTCTGGAAGCGCTCTTTAAAACCAGCCTGACATCCATGGCGACCTGCGGTGACGTGACAAGAAATATTACGGGCTGTCCGCTGGCTGGGCTGGACGCACACGAGCTATGCGATGCCTCTTCGCTGGTGGATGAAGTGACGCGCGAACTGGTGAACAATCCTGAGTTTTACAATTTGCCGCGCAAATACAAGATCTGCATCAGCGGCTGCCAGGATTGGTGCGCTTATCCGGAAATCAACGATCTAGCTTTTACGCCCGTAATTCGCGAGCAGGCAGGGAAGAAGGAAATTGGATTTTCTGTGCGTGTGGGCGGCGGTCTTTCCACAGAGCCGCATCTTGCCGTGCGACTCAACGCTTTTGTGCGCTGGGAACAAGTTGTTGCGGTTGCAAAAGCCGTGAGCGCTTTGTACCGAGACTCGTCCGCTTTGCGCGATAACCGCGAGCGTGCGCGGCTGAAATATTTATTCCTACAGCACGGCTGGACTGCCGAAACATTTTTGCAGGAAGTGGAGCGGAGGCTGGGATACAAATTGGATCCGGCCGTTCCTGAGCAAGCGCCGAATGATATATTCCGCGACCACGCAGGCGTCCATCCGCAGAAGCAGCCGGGGCTGTTTTATGTGGGCGCGTCAGTGCTGCGCGGGCGGCTCACGCCGCAACAGCTGGAACTTGCCGCTGATCTGGCTGAGCGCTACGGAAACGGTGAACTGCGCACCACGATTGCGCAGAACCTGCTGGTTGTGAATGTGCCAGCAGACAAAACCAAAGACGTGGCCCAGGCTTTGGAAGATGCCGGGCTTCACGTAGCTGCGTCGGCTTTCTGGCGCGGCGCCGTGGCTTGCACCGGAAGCGAATTCTGCAAGCTGGCGATTACCGAGACCAAGGCATTTACGCAATGGCTGGTGGAAGAACTGGAAGAGCGGCTGCCGGCATTTGACCAGCAGATAAAGCTCAATGTAACTGGCTGCCCCAACAGTTGCGGCCAGCAGCGCATTGCCGACATCGGCCTGGAAGGCAAGAAGATCAAGCATGAGGGCCGCACCAGTGACGCCTATTATTTTTGCCTGGGCGGAGCGGTGGGCGAACACGCTGGCTTTGCGCGCAACACTGGATATCGCTGCGTCGCAAGCGAAGTGCCGGATGCGATTGAGCGTCTGCTGCGCAGCTATCTTGACCAGCGCACCGCAGGAGAAAATCTGCGCCAGTTTTTTGCGCGTCACTCAGAAACAGATTTGCGTACTTTTCTTGCCGGGCAGGAAAAGACGCCGGTCCCGCGCGATCCGTCACCCGGTCGCGTACCGCACGGATTGGAGGGCTAAAGAAATTATGTCTTTGTATCCGATATTTCTAAAGCTCGAAGGCCACAAGGTGTTGATTGTGGGCGGCGGCCTGATTGCAGAACAAAAGATTGAAGCCGTACTGCGCTCTGCCACTGACGTGACCGTAGTCTCGCCGCAGATTTCTACACTGATTCAAAGCTGGCGCGAGCAGGAACGCATTAAGCATCTGGCGCAGGAATTTCAGCCGGGCATGACACAGGGTTATTTTCTTGTCATCTCCTGCACCGATTCTGAAACTGTGAATCGCGCGGTCTATAAAGAAGCGCGTGACTTCGGCATACTGGCGAATGCGGTGGATGATCCCGGCTATTGTGACTTTTACGCTCCCGCCGTGGTCAGCCGTGGCGATTTTCAAATTGCCATCTCCACTGGCGGCAACAGCCCGGCGCTGGCGCAGAGTGTACGCAAGAACCTGGAGCAGGAATTTGGCCCGGAGTATGAATCATGGGCCGCATGGCTGGGCCGCATGCGCGCCGCGATCCGCAGTGCACTGCCGCGCACCGACAGTCGAAAAGAGTTGTTGCACACGCTGGCATTGTTTAAACCGGCAAAGTTCAAGCCGGCAAATTTTTCAAATCAACCATCCCCCGGAGGAAACCATGGACTACTCGAGAAAAGCGGAGTTGGAGAGCAAACTACGGCAGGCAATCAAAGAGCATCAGCATGAAGGGCTGAACATGATCGGCAGCGCTGACCAGTTGCTGCACCGGTTGGTGGAAGCAGTGGACGAGTGGATTGAAGACCGGCCTATTGTGCAAAAAAAGAGCGCGTAACATGCCTGGAAAAGTGTTTCTTGTGGGTGCAGGCCCGGGCGCGGTAGATCTTTTAACGCTACGGGCCGCATCTCTGCTGCGTGCGGCAGAAATTGTGCTGCACGACGATCTGGTTCCGGCAGAGATACTTGAACAGTGCCCGGCGTCGGCTGAGATTGTTAATGTGGGTAAGCGTTGCGGACACAATAGCCGCAGCCAGGAACAGATCAACACGCTCATGGTCTGGCATGCCTGTGAAACCCAGGCGCAGACAATTGTCCGCTTGAAGTCTGGCGACCCGGCGGTCTTTGGCCGGCTGGGTGAAGAGATGGAAGCGTTGCGCCGCGCGGGCGTTCAGTTTGAGATTGTGCCCGGCGTTACAGCCGCCAGCGCTGCCGCTGCATCAGCGGGAATCACACTCACCGACCGCCACGCTGCGTCGGCTCTGATGGTGATTACGGCGCATAATGTCCGCGGAGAAAAGCTGCGGGCTTCCGGTATTGATCCGCAACGCACATCATTCGCGGTTTACATGCCCGGCCCGGACTACAGCCGAACCGCGCGTGACCTCACGGATGCAGGCGTGGATGCAAATACACCATGTCTGCTGGTTTCCCAGGCTGGCCGAAAGAGCGAGCAGAAATGTTTTCTGGCTCTGTGTGACCTGCCCTTTGTCAGCGGCGTAACGGCTCCGGCCATTCTGATTGTGGGTGAAGTCGCCAGGCGCGCTACGGGCGAGACGAGCAAAGAACTGAATGAGATTCTTGATCCGGTGCTGACGTCGTTGAATAAAAATCCAGGAATCAGGGAACCAGGAATAAAAAATCCCGGCCTGAACGTTGAGTCATCCTCGCAGTCCTAACCGGGAAATCTGCTATTGCGTGTTTGGCTACTCGATATCCGATACCTTGCCATTCACAAAAATAACTTTGATCTTGGGCTGGGTATAAAAGAATTGTGTTTTTGTGGCGCCCTTGGTCTGGTTGGCGGGCTGGCCGCATGAGTCGGTTACCTGCTTGATGGTTTGGCCAACTTCAGGATTGCAGGCTGAGGCTTGATTGTCCTGCTGTGCAGGGCCTTGGTCTTGCCCCTGGTTTCCACCGTTATTTGCGCCACCACTGCCCTGCTGGTTCCCACTATTGTCATTGCTACCGCTGTTGTTTTGATCGTCTCCACCCTGTTTGAAGACCTGGCCAATGGTGTCTTCCACCTTCGAGACATCTTCAGGCTTTAAGCTTTTGAATTTGAAAACCAGCTCGCCTTTGTAAGGATTTTGCTGGTCACCGGCCTGCTTGCAGGTAATGAAGGTGAGTTTGACCTCGCCCTTGCTCTCATTTGCTTCCAGAATCGTGGGATAAATCTTGTCTCCGGTGGCGACAACATCCATCTGCTGCTTAGCAGCCTGGTCGTTCACTTTTGACGAACCTGCCCCAGCAGCGGACCCAATCCTGCCGGGGATGTGGGACGCCCACCCGCCGACCTTTCCGATAGATTCTCCATTGCACGCGCTACTTGCCGGATTGAGCTTGCCGTCCGCATAGCTGTTTACGCATTTCGCAATTTTCATTTCCGAGCTTACCGGAAGGATGCGCATGCCACCGCCTGTGCTTTGGGTCACGAGTGCGGTTTCAGGATTGCCGATATGGCATCCATCTGTTCCCCGGGCTGTGGGGTATTGTGTTTGCAGTTGTTCCAACACGCTTTGTGCGTGAAGCGCGGCAAAGGGCG
>DASZMF010000175.1:0-7935 GCA_035552035.1 Candidatus Angelobacter sp. | reverse complement strand
TCCTGCTTTTGCTCTTGCTCAGTGCGCTCGCGTTCATAGGTCAGGTTGCGTATCTGCTGGGCACGGGCATAAAGCTTGCGGAGTTTTTGCTCAGGATCGGTTTCATTCCCGATCGCTTCAGCGGCTGCCTGACTGATTTCCTTGCGATTGCCGATGAAGCGCTCCGTCCATGTGTTCCCTCTCTCGCCAACATCTTTCCAGAACTTCTCAGTGGTAGACACATCCCGTCCGACATAGAAAAAACGCATTTGCGGCTTAAAGTCATCTTCCGGCGGCATATAGCCTTCGGTTTCAAAGGCCGGCATATTTTCTACTTCCAGTTCATAGCCGCCACCTTTTTGCACGGGCTTGATATTGTTTGGCATGTGCGAATAGATGGCAGCCACCTGATAGCCGCCCGGAAAGCCTTCCAGCAAGCCTACATAGGGCTTCATGCGGAAACTTTCCTTTACCGTGTAGAGTTCATGCTGGATGGTCCAGGCGTTGTCAATAAAAATCCCACCCTGGTTGATCTTATATTTGTATTCAATAATGCTACCGACGGTAACATCCGGCATGGTAAAAGTCTTGGCAAGAACCTTGATGCCGCGCCCTTTGACAAGAACTTTCTGAAAAGGCTTGCCGATAAACTCAGTGATTTTTCCATCCGGATGGATGGTGCGTGCTTTCAAGCTCGAAAATGAACCATCTACCGGGAGCACAATCTCTACATCGGCATGCCGATTGCCCTTTTCATTCAACACCTTGATGCGGTGATAAAAAAATTCATAGTGCTCCACATCATTGATGTAATCAGCGTAATAAAGCTGAATTGCATCAGCACCGGCGCCGCCAGGTACTTGTTTAATTTCCAGGTCCTGCTGTGTAACAGGGAGCCAGTCCTCTTTTTGGGCCAGAGCCGGCAAGACAAAGAAGGTAAAGCAGAAGCACGATAGGAATATACGAGCAAGTTTCATTAATGGGACGCCTCGGCACAATTTGTAAGGGGATGTTGGCAGACTATACAACAAGACAGGCTAACTTGCCATAGGCTTTATGGCCTATTTTCCGGTATCTAGTAGTCAGACGTGATGGCTTCGCCATAGCTTGGCCAAGCCCATTTTAAGTACGGGTAGGTCTTGATTTTTCTTAGTTGGAGGTCTGAGTTTTTTCCTCCGCTTTCACGCGCAGAACGGCATGGCCTTCATCGCCTTTTTGAACAATGCTGAAGAAATTCTTTAGTTCTTCATATTTTTCCGGCGGAAGCTGCAACTGTTCAAAGCGCAATTTGCGCTGGGTAACCACCTGCTGGCCCGACACGACAGATGATATTTCATAGCCTGCGTAAGAAAGCCCGGCCTTGCGCCGGAAAGGTGACTCTTCCACCTCAAATCCCGCCGGCAGCTTGATGGTCAATTCATCTTCTTCAATAAAAGGATAGGAAAATGCGATGGGATACCGGCGGTACTGGCTGGTAAACATGTTTCTTTGCAAGGTAGGAAAGAAATAAGACGGCAGCAGCAACCGCTTTCCCGCGACGGAAGCAAAATCATGAATCGTGATGTTGAAGCGGGCTACCAACGGTTGGTCTATTGACTCCCAGCCCTGAGCATCCTGAAGTTTGACTACCGATTCCTGCGGGAGCCAGGTATGGACTTCATCTTCCAGACTCTTCCGCCGTCCGGCTTCATCCTGGTCGATGGCGTCCAGACGGTGCTGAAGCGCGTCTTCGCCATTGAACGTTACCGTGATCTCGCCACTCAGATCGCCCTCTGCCCCCAGAGAAACCTGGGCTGAGCGATGCAGCAACGAGCTTTCCGGCTGAGGGGTGGTTTGAAAACCGCCGCCCACTTTGTTGAATTTGAGCGCGGTGGTGGCGGTGTTTTCCCAGCGCAACGTGCCAAACGGACAAAAACGCGTTCCCGGATCAAGGACCATTTCCCTGCCGCCCACATTCACCTGCACGGCGCTTGCGTCCAACTGCCCCAGCCACAATATGATCTTGTTAAACGACCGTTCCTTGCGATCTGCGATGCCCAGCATGCTGGCGTCAAAGCCGGCGGCGCGCGCCATGGCAGTAAACGCCGCATTCACGTCCCAGGACGAGCCATACCCATGCTGCAGCACATCCTGCGCATTGGCATTGCGTTTTAGATTCTCTCGCTTCTTCTCTTCCGCCGAGCGGGCGCGCTCAAAAGAAAGATTTCTGATTTGCTGGGCCCGCGCATAGAGCTTGCGCAGTTTCTTTTCCGGATCAGTCTCGCCGGCGATGGCCTGCTCCGCTGCGTTGCCTATCTCACGCGAGCTGCCGACAAATTTATCCAAGTACTGAGTGATGAGCTTTTCCCATTCATCCCAGAAGCTGTCTGGCGAGACCATTTCCCGTCCGCCGTAATAAAACAAGACCACAGGCCGGAAATCATCTTCCGGCGGCATGTATTCTTCGGCGTCAAATTTGGGCACATTTTCAAGCTGAAGTTCCATTAGATTGTCTGGCATTTTTTTGGGCAGATCGCCGGCAATCTGGTTGAGATAAGAATAAGAAACCTGCGACCTGGGCGTATCGCTGGTCCACTCCGTGGCTGTAAGCACTACGTCCTGATAAGCGCGAAACCGCAGGTCTTCTTTTACGGTAAATATGTTTTCCTGCACCGGCCAGGTGGAGATCTCACTCACAACTCCTGGGGGCAGCGTGATTGTATAGCGATATTCAATGATGCTGCCTACAGTTACCTCTGGAAAAGTGAAAGACTTGCTTGCATATTTCACTCCGCGTTTTTTGATCAGCAATTTTTCAAATGGCTGCCCCGTGAAATCAATAATCTTCTGGTCAGGGTGAATAGTGCGCGCAACCAGCTGTTTCAGTGATTGTCCGGGAGCCAGGGGGATCTCCACGTCAGCCCGGCTTTTGCCCGATTCATGCAGGATTTTTATGCGATGGTAAGCCGAGATGAACTTGGCATCGTCATCCTTGTAATAACGCATATACAACTGGATGGCGTCAGCCCCGGGATCATTCGGGACCTCCTTGACGGCCAGGTCCTGCAAAGTTACAGGAAGCCATTCGTCGAGCTTGTTCTTATCTTTGTCCTTGTCTTTGGCTGCGCCAAAGGTTGTGGCCAGTAAAGCTAACAGGACAAAAGTCCGCACACGCAACATGAAGCTATCTCCATCCAGGGGAATTTATTAAGGCTAGTAGTTTGGGTAGTGGGAATATACCGCAGATGGATAGATAAATTCCAGAACTTTAAACAGAGCAGAAGAATGAATGATTTATGCAACAAAAACCGGCTGACTTTTAGCCAGCCGGTTTCAAACTTTCGCAAGCAGAACTACTTCTGCGGTTGGAGCGCAGGAGTATTTGTGTCCTGAATAGCGCTCTGATTTGGCAGAATTCCAGGAACATTGGGCTGGGTCTTCACCTCGCCGGTAACAGCCTCATCTATCTTGATGTTGTAGCGATCCAGGGTCTGGGCCGTATCACGATCAAGCTGCACGCGGGCCTTGGCATAATTCGTCATGGCGCTGACCAGAGTGGAAGCCGCCTGGGCAACATCGCGTTCGTCAGACAATACGGTTAAAGACGTGGATGCGCCAAGATTATATTTCTTCTGCTCGGCGTCAAGGGTTTGCTGGGCAAGATCGCGTGCCTTCTGCGCTGCCACCACGCTGGCACGATTATTCTGCAGCGTGAAAACATCATTGCGGATGCCGATGATGATCGTATTTTCCACGCTTTTCAGTGACAGCTGCGATTGCCGGTATTCCAGCATGGAACGCACTTGAGTCGCCTGCGCTACCCGATTGCCGATGGGAATCTGAATATTGATGGCCACGCCTTTGTCTGGCGCTGAAGAATTAAACAGATTTGTGTTTGCGTTACCAAAGCCGGTCGGGCCTATGCTGCCCAGAGGGATGCATCCAGTGGTTGCAGGAGATTCGCCTGCTGTACAGGTGGCCAGAGGATTCTGCACACCAGCAACGGAAGAAGCTCCGTAAAAGCCAATCAGGTCGATCACAGGCAGCAATCCGTTGTTCGCGCCTTTGATATTGATTTCACTGTTCTTCAAAGTGATTTTTTGCTGCATGTAATCAGGCCGGTTTGCCAGCGCCATCTGCACCAGTTTCTCTACAGGCGGCAGATTCTCTTGATCAGGAACCTGGACCGTGTCTGTAGGTATCACATCTGCCTGGACCACGGGAGAATCATTGGGCAAGGTCCGCGTGAGTGCGTTCTTAATCGTTAGCTGCTGAAGTTGCAGGTTGGTTTTGGATGCAATCAAGGCCTGCTCAGCCGTGGCTACCGTGCTTTGCGCACGGACTACGTCCAGCGGCGCCAGGGTGCCGATCTCTACCTGCTTCTGGTTATCGGAAAGGGTCTTCTGGGCCAGCGCCAGCGAACGCTCATTTACTTTGTAAGCTTCATAGGCGTTGACCAGGTCCCAGTAAATATTCTCAACCTGGCTAACGGTTGCAATCACCTGCTGCCGAAAACCTTCTTCCGTAATTTTCCTGTTATTTTGGGCGGTGCGCAGCAAACGCAAATTCAGGTTGCGTCCAAAGCCCTGCAGCAAGTGCTGGCGCACGGAAGCCGAAAAGCTGGATTGCAATGCGGGGTTTAAGGAGTTGAGTGGGTTGTTACCGACCGTGCGCGTGTTGTTGTAAGAAATGGAAAGCGCCGTGCCGGGAGAAAAACCTTGTGAATAAGTGAAGTCGCCCAGAGTTGTGTTCTGTTGCGCAACCGCATTGCCGGTAAGTACGGTGATTACCTGCGGAGATTTTGCGCGTTCAAACTGGAAACGGGCTGTCAACACTGGGTCAAAGCTATCTGGTTGAGGTCCAGCGCCACTCGTGGTGCCGACAAATCCTCCAGCACCAACACCGGCTCCGCCAGCGCCAGCTGTTGTTCCGCCGGCACCGGCGCCTGATACACCTGAACCAATCCCGCCCTGGCCTCCGCCAGGTGTATTTGCAACGACGCCAGAATTTACACCCAGAAATGAACTGCCAGCTTTGGTACGCAGGATGTCAGTATCTGCGATGGGCAAATTGTAGCGAGCTACCGCAATATCAAGATTGTCCGCCAGTGCAATGGCAATGGCGTCATTGAGCGAGAGCATCAGCTTGCCATTCTGGATAAGCTGTTCCATTTTGGGCGCGTTAGTGAACGCCGGAGGCGGCACATCGCGCGGTATGTAACGCGCAAAAGGATTCGGCAGCAGCGACGACGGCTTGGAATAATCCACATGCGTGGGCTCAGGCAGCTTGGCCTGGGGCGCGTCTGGCACTGACTTGCTTGTTGGCTCCTGGCCCTGAGCCGGGGCCGATTGCGCTACCGTAGCGGTATTGGCCTGCTGCGCCGCCAGCGGCAAAGTAAACAGGCAGACTACTGCGGCCATCTTCCGAACAAAGCCCGCGCGAGCTAAACCATTGCGAACGAACCCCTTGCTGACAAAATCCTTGCGGATCAATGCGAACATTCTTGTTCTCCCAATTTGCATAAACTTTTGCATAAAGTTAATGATGAATACTTACTTGAGACTGTAATTTCCCGCTTCCGTCACCTTCTCACACTATGAGATACGCGGGATTACCCTCTATGGTTCCAGTACGGTTCCAGAATCAGACGCTCTGTTTGGCGGAAACCCGTTAGTATATCGGCTTAGCGCCGTTTTATGGCGTTAAAAAGTGTTAGGGTACTGACTTTTGCCACGCAATCTTAAACTCACGCTCTCTTATGACGGCCATGACTTCGCCGGCTGGCAGGTCCAGCCTGACAGAGTGTCCGTTCAGGGGACACTGGTGTCCGCTTTCGAACACCTCACCGGCGAAAAAATCCTCCCGCAAGGCTCCGGACGCACCGACGCCGGCGTCCACGCCCTGGCTCAAACCGCCACCGTATCCATTGAATCGCCCATTCCCGCCACAAATCTCGTGCGCGCACTCAATGACGTGCTTCCGCGCTCCATCCGCGTTCTTTCCGTACAGGAAGCCCCGCCAGATTTCCATGCCCGACGCTCGGCTGTCGCCAAGACCTATCGCTACCATATCTACCGGGAAGCAATTTGTTCTCCATTCCAGGCCCGATACGTCTATCACCACCCCTACCCGCTCGACGAATCGCGCATGATCTCTTCCGCCGCGCTCGTGGAAGGCGAGCATGACTTCACCAGCTTCGCCGCCGTCGATCCTGAAACCCACAAGGAAGGGACAGAAATAAATAACGTCCGCACAATTTTTCGCTCCACCTGGCACACGCACGCCGACGAACTCATTTACACCGTCCGCGGCAGCGGATTTCTCCATCACATGGTTCGCAATCTGGTCGGCATGTTTCTGCTCGTAGGCAAAGGCAGCCTGAAAAAAGAAGACGTCCGCCGCATCCTGGATCTCCGAGACCGCTCCGCAGCAGCCGCCACAGCCCCCGCCAGTGGATTGTTTTTAGTGAGCGTTGAATACGAATGATAGAAATCAATAAGCCATGAAGAAGCGATCCTACTTTCTTTTTGTCCCGCCATTTCTGCATCTCTGCCTCTGCTTAGCCACAATGGTTTTGCTCAGAAACGCAGAAGGCAGTTGGATGTGGTTTCCCATGTTCATCGTGGACTTTCCATTCTCCATCCTGCTGCTCTTTATTGGCAGGATATGCCCGTATCCTTTTCTGGTCTTTGGCATTGGAGGAACGCTCTGGTGGTATTTCGTCGGCGTAGCAGTAGCATTTTTGTTTAAGAAGATCGCAGTTTTATTGCATGACTAACAATGAATCGCGATAAGAATTGCCTGGCAGATAATCCGCATATTGCCCTGCAGGCATCGATCCGCAAAAGAGATTTTGATTTTCTCCGTGCCTCTGCGCCTCTGTTGTGAGGTTCCGTTTTAAATCCGCGATCATCCTCGCAAATCCGCGGTAAAAAGCTTTTTGATTTTTTCCGAATCAGTGTGATCAGTGCGAATCAGTGGTAAAAGTTTTTTGCTTTGCGGCTTTTCCTCTGCGTTCTTAGCGTCCTCTGCGGTTAAAGCTTTTTGTTTTCTATCAGCGACCATCTGCGCAAATCAGCGGCAAATGGTTTTGCCTTTCTCCGCGTCTCCGCGTCTCCGCGGTGATGTTCTGAGTTTTCAATTTCCAATTTTGGCAATTTTGGCAATCCCGGCGATTCTGGCAATCTCCCTCTTCAGTTCCACCACCTCCAGCGGACACTCCGGCCAGTTGTTTCGCCAGCACACAATCAAATCGCACTCGCTTGCCACATGCATGTGCTTCAGAAAGTTTCGGCTCTCATATTCAAACTCTATTCTTACCTTCTGC
Organism: Candidatus Angelobacter sp.; assembly: GCA_035552035.1. Taxonomy (GTDB): domain Bacteria; phylum Acidobacteriota; class Terriglobia; order Terriglobales; family Acidobacteriaceae; genus Angelobacter. The sequence continues at coordinate 650 of DASZMF010000175.1, read as the reverse complement.
CACTTATCTTCTCCCACCTGGCGTATCGCCTCGCAATCCGGAAATTCTGCTTGCAGCCGGTGCACCACAAACCCCATCCGCTCCGCCATCGCGCCAAATAGAAACACCACCCCCAGCTCGTTCGCCGGACTATGTGCCATCGGCCCCGGCCACATCGGCGGCCCGTAAGCCGGTCGGTTGAGTAGGGCCAGTGGCCACTGTGCCGGGACACCTGCTGGCCCCATTGCCCCACCGGCATTCTCACCCGACGCCTCGCCGTCCCTCCTTACAAGTTCCAGCTCGCACTCCCACTGCTCCGCTATGCCGCGGCTCTCCGCGAACTGCTTCATCCCATGCGGCACCTGCCGCCAGCTTCCAAATCTTCGCACCAGCGTGCTGCACTCGTGTTTGCTGAGCACTTCGTATTCGCTCATGCTCGGCAGCTTTTTCAGCTTCTGCACCACGCCTGCCCAGTCCATGAACAATTGTTCCATCGGAAGCTTTTGTCCCCCGCCGCCGCTCGTGCTTCGTTCCAGGTTGCACTCTTTCAGTGCGAACCCATAAGCGCCAAAATGTTTTCTGATCTGCCGGCGCGCAATTCCCGCCCATTTCACAAACTCACTGCTGCTTGGCACATGCCCTAACTTCTCCGCACATTCCACCAGCAACAC
>DASZMF010000174.1:0-3805 GCA_035552035.1 Candidatus Angelobacter sp. | reverse complement strand
GCTGCGCCCCTATCGGGACAATCTGAACGTGACCATGGAACTGACCAGCGTGGTGATGATTAAACGGTTTGTCCGCGCGGGCTTTGGCGTGTCATTGATTTGCCGCAATTTTGCCGCGGAGAATGTGCGGCGCGACGAAGTAAGACTTCTCAAAGTTGAAGGGCTTGATCTGTGGCGCGAACTGGCCTTGGTTTATCGCAAAGACCGCAGTCTGCCGCTGATTGCTTCAGCTTTTGTGGAAGTTGCGCGCAAGGAATTAGAGGTTCAATCGGCAGCCATAAGCGCTCTGTAAGCTGCACTGCTGTTTCCGTTTAAATCGGCATCTATGTTGCGGTTCCGCTGGCTTCAGGAGTATTTGTGCTCATGCCGCCTTCATTCGCCTGTTCCCTGCTCCGTTTTAATTGCAGCGATGTATAAACCGCTGCGAGAGCGACCATCAGGTTTGAAGCCACCACTGGCGCGGAGTGAATCGCAAATCCGTAAACGATCCACAGCACAGCCGCACATGCCTGTATGGTACGCAGTGCCGCCGCTTTCTTGAAAAAATATGAGCTGGCAAAAAAGGCTGTCGCCGCCCAGCCAAGCACACTAAGCCACATGATTGTATGTCCTCATGCTCTCGCAGCTCCTGCACGTTCTTCCTTGGCAGGACGCAGCGTAAGCCAGTCCGTGCGGGCGCGTGCCCACTCACGCACCAGAAAACCGTTGCCCTCGAAAAAGTCGTGGATCTCCGGCGGCTGCCAGCCTGCAACTTCTTCAAGGATCGGCACCAGCATGGCCAGCGCGTTGGAGCTAAGCACGGTGCGCTTGGCAATCTGCGTTACATCGCGCGTTTCTGAAACGGCAATCGTCAGCCCGGCGTCGCGATTCACATGGAGCATGGCATGCACGTCAGAGCTGCCGTCGCCGGCATATACCACGCGATCAGGCCCAATCTGCAAGTCTTCCTGCAGTTGTACCAGCCGTGCAACTTTTCCATAGCCGGCAGTGACGCGAAGAATGGTTTCTATCTCGCCATTTGTGGTGTATTTAAATTCGGTTCCGTAGATATGGTCCGCGGGCACAATGCCTTCCAGCGCAGATTGCACAATCTCAGCCGGCGCGGCGGAGAGCACATAAAAATTGAAATGGTAGCCCGGCACATCTTTATCAAGGATCTTATAAAGAAGATGGATCTGCTCTTTCAAAGGTATGAGCTTGCCCACCGCAATCAAGTGTTCCCTGCGGACATGGCGGAACTGCGGATCATGCAGCAGAAGATATGAGAGCTCAGCACCCTGCTGCACCAGATTTAATTTCGCCATGCCCTGCGCTTTGCGCTCAAATTCCTGCGCCGGGATTCCCAGCAGCTCGCTGAGGACAAACCCAGAGTCGTTAAAGCTCAGCGTCTGGTCAAAATCGCTGGCAAATAGATATTCCTTTTTCACTTTGTCATTCATCTACAAATCTTAGATTGGTTAGAGAGAACGTGATGTTAATTGATGATCATATTTACGGATTGCAGCCTGGAAGCGCATCCAGCGAAATTTGAAAACCAGGAGAGAGAAGAATCGGTAGGTTGGCCAATGGTTTCGCATAATCAAATCTAGGTTGGTTCCAGGCGGAAGTCCAATCGATTAAATCTATGCAGCGCATTTGTATTCGCGCAATTTTGATTGTTAAAAACCTGTTAAACGGCAGTCCCGAAATGGCGTCTTGAATTTCAAATAGTAACCATCCAAATTCTCGATTTCCCTTTTCCCCGGTTCTCCATTTATCAAAGACCATGGACACAGCATTCTCACATGGTCATCCCGATCATGATGCGTGCGGCACCGGATTCGTCGTACGGCCCGCCGGTGGCGCAACGCATGAGGTGGTGGACCGCGCGCTCATAGCCTTACAGCGGCTTTCGCATCGAGGTGGTGTTGATGCGGATGCCTCTAGCGGTGACGGTGCAGGTTTGCTCACGGCCCTGCCGCAGAGAATGCTCGCTCGCGTTGCACGCGACCTCCGCGTCCCCCTACCGCGCGCACACGGCGTGGGGATGCTATTCATTCAAGGTGATAATGAAGAGGCTCGCGTGCACGCTGAGCTTTCCGCGCTGGCGGCAGACATGGGACTGCACTGCCTGGGCTGGCGGAAAGTACCAACCAATCGAAATGTTCTGGGCTCGCGCGCCGCAGAAACTGCGCCTGCAATCTGGCAATGTTTTTTGGGAACCACCGGCCAGAGCGCTGGCCTTGAGCGCCAACTTTTCCTGTTTCGTAAACGCGCTGAAGCTGAACTGGGCGAGGTAGCTTATTTCTGCTCGCTATCGTCGCGCACCATAGTTTACAAAGGCCTGCTCGCGCCACGGCAGTTGGCTGAGTTTTATCCTGATCTGACTGATCCGGATTTTGAAACTTCGTTTGCCATTTTTCACCAGAGATTTTCCACCAACACCCAACCAGCCTGGCGGCTGGCACAGCCATTTAGGATGCTGGCGCACAACGGCGAAATCAACACCATCACCGGCAACCGGCGCTGGATGATTGCGCGCGAAGCAGAGATACGCGCCCGGCTGAAAGCCGGCGAGTGGTTGAGTGTGCTTGAGAACAACGTAAGCGACTCAGCCAATCTTGATAACGCCCTGGAATTGCTGGTGCAGCAGGGTCTCCCGGTTGATCACGCCATGTTGAACCTGGTTCCTCCGGTCGCCGACAAGGCACGGCTTGGCCAGCGGATTTCGGGATTAGTTGAGAACGCCGCCCGCGAATACGAACCATGGGACGGCCCCGCGGCTCTTGTTTTCTCTGATGGCAGAACATTAGGCGCCAAGCTGGACCGCAACGGCCTGCGCCCTATGCGCTACACGCAAACATCCACCGGATGGCTGGTGGCAGGCTCTGAAACCGGGCTGGCTGATTTTGATGAAAGAGAAATTATCGAGCGCCAGCGTTTAGGTCCCGGCGAGGCGCTGCTGATTGATATCGCATCTGGCAGAGTTTATCCGCGCACTACTTTCGCGCGAGAGACGAACACCAAACAGGTTGCTATCCCAAAACAGATAACCCGTCTGGCAGCCGGCACTGAAAGCACAACTGCAACTATCGCAGAGCCTAAGAAAATTGCGGCCGCGCTGGGCTGGAGTGATGATCAGATAAAATTTTTTCTTCACCCCCTGGCCGAAGGCAAAGAACCTGTTTACAGCATGGGCGATGACACGCCGCCAGCGTTTCTCTCCAAGATGCGGCGGACCTTGTGGGACTACTGCAAGCAGCGCTTTGCCCAGGTAACAAATCCACCGATCGATCCGATCCGCGAGTTCCATGTGATGTCTCTGGATACGCGTATTGGCCCGGATTTTATTGCCGATTCGCCAGTATTAGATGAGCAGCAGGTGCGCGCGCTGCAGCAGGCTTGCCCGAATGCACGGCATATCGATATTACGTTTGACTCCGCACAGGGCTCCACTGGCGCACTGGAGGCCATTGAGCGCATCCGCAATGAGGTGCGCTGGGCTGCAGGCATTGCGCCTTCCCTGGTTGTCATTAGTGATCGCGGCGTCAATGAGCAGCGCGCGGCTGTGCCTGTTTTGCTGGCCGTGGCGGCTGCGTGGAAAGAAATGATTCGCGGAGGCCATTTCCGTATTCCGCTCATCGCTGAAACTGCCCAGGTAATTGAGACGCATCATGTAGCCCTGTTGCTGGCGGTAGGTGCAACGGCGGTGCGTCCATTTCTTGCCCAGCAAATCGCAGAAGAACAGGTTGCAGGCGGCGCTAAAAATTATTGCACGGCGGTGAATGGCGGACTTAGAAAAGTATTGTCCCGGATGGGTATTTCT
>DASZMF010000173.1:0-1652 GCA_035552035.1 Candidatus Angelobacter sp. | reverse complement strand
CATGAGCGCACCATTAGTCACCATTGAAGTCCATCGCTCTAAAGGATTTCCGGGGCTCAGCATTGTCGGGCTGCCTGAGACAGAAGTCAGGGAGAGCCGGTACCGTATACGCAGTGCATTCTTGAATATGGGATTTGAGTTTCCGCGCTCACGCTTGACCATTAATCTTGCGCCGGCTGATTTACCCAAAGAGGGAAGCCGGTTTGATTTACCGATTGCCCTTGGAGTTCTCGCTGCCTCCAGCCAGCTTCCTATCGACAGGCTAATGGAATATGAATTTGTTGGTGAGCTGGCATTGTCCGGTGAATTGCGGCCGGTGCAAGGTATACTGCCAATGGTCATGAGTGTGCATCAAGCAGGGCGCAGTCTTATTTTGCCGCAAGCCAACGCTTCAGAAGCAGGTTTGGTCAGACAGGCAAAGGTCTTTTTCGCTGGCCATTTATTGGAAGTCTGCGAATATTTACAAAACAAACGTGATCTTCCTGTTTGTTCTCCGATGGAAAAGCCTCAGGAAACTGAACCTATGTTAGATCTCTCGGATGTTTATGGACAGCCTCATGCCAGGCGTGCGCTGGAAGTTGCAGCCGCTGGCCGGCATAGTCTGATTGTTGCCGGGCCGCCTGGGACGGGGAAGACCATGCTGGCAAGCCGCCTGCCAGGAATATTGCCTGATTTGACAGAACAGGAGGCTGTTGAAGTTGCAGCCATTGCTTCTGTCAGCAAAGAAGGATTTGATATGGTACGATGGCAATCTGTGCCTTTTCGTGCCCCTCACCATAGCAGCTCGGCAGTGGCTTTAGTGGGCGGCGGGAGACCGCTGCACCCGGGAGAAATCTCGTTGGCTCACCATGGCGTCCTGTTTCTTGATGAATTACCGGAGTTTAGCCGTCACGCATTGGAGTCTTTGCGTGAACCTCTGGAAGCGGGCAAGATTACTGTCTCACGCGCTGCTGCCAGAGCGATTTTTCCAGCGCAGTTTCATTTCGTGGCGGCCATGAATCCTTGTCCGTGCGGCTATGTGGGCAGTCCTTATCATGATTGCCGCTGTACCAGCGAGCAGATCCAGCGTTATCTGGCAAAATTATCAGGCCCATTGCTGGACCGTATTGATATTCAAATTACAGTGTCCGCACTACCTCCCGGGACCCTGCCCCTTGTACCAGAAAGAGAAGAAAGCAGCCGCCAGGTTAAAACGAGAGTGATCGCAGCAAGACAACAACAATTGGCACGGCAAGGGAAGCTCAACCATCAACTGACACCGGGCGACTTGCAGAAATTTTGTAAATTAGACAATCAATCTCGGCAATTACTTACAGAAATAGTGCAAAAATTTAATCTTTCAATGAGAGCTTATCATCGGATTTTAAAAGTCGCGCGTACGATTGCGGATTTAATGGAGGATGAGAGCATATTTACTCATCACCTTGGTGAAGCATTGACGTATCGTTGTCTGGACAGATTAAAAAACACCCAATATTAACAAGTTAATTCTAAAATAAATCGGATTACGTTATACTTATAAATATTATGGGTTAACCAATAAGGATAAGGAAAAGAACAAATGGCGCTCATGTTCTATCCCCACGAGGAAGATTTAGAATCGAGTTCTATCCCATCGAGGCTAGAGCTTTTAATGGCGGCGGCAGAGCGTT
>DASZMF010000172.1:0-2632 GCA_035552035.1 Candidatus Angelobacter sp. | reverse complement strand
GCTACAACCTGGTCGTGCTCAGCATCTGTCTCTTTTTTGTATTTGTTGTATGTGTCGTTCCACTTGTCCAGCGGACACTTATATTCCAGCCCGTTGTAATAGAAGACAATATTTTCAGACGTATCCTGCTCAATCGCCACTTCACCGCCGGCCGCGCGCAGCTGTTGCGCAATGCCTTTTTTCACCATCTCCTGGCGGCCCATAAATTCGGCATTGCCACCCAGCAGAATATCGGTGCCGCGGCCAGCCATGTTCGTGGCAATCGTCACCTGGTTCAACCGTCCGGCCTGCGCCACAATCTCAGCTTCGCGCTCGTGATACTTGGCGTTCAGCACCACATGCTTTACGTTTTTCTTCTTCAGCAACTCTGAGAGCCGCTCAGATTTCTCAATCGACGTGGTGCCCACCAGCACCGGCCGGCCTTCCACGGCAATCTTCTGCACTTCATCCGCCACGGCATAATATTTTTCTTTCTCCGTGCGGAAGACAATGTCAGCGTTTTCTTTGCGCAGCAGTTCGCGGTTCGTGGGAATCACCACTACATGCAGCCTGTAAATACTGTCGAACTCTGCTGCTTCCGTCTCTGCCGTTCCGGTCATGCCTGCCAGTTTTTTATACAGGCGGAAATAATTCTGGAAGGTCACAGTCGCCAGCGTCTGTGTCTCGCGCTCAACCTTTACGTTTTCCTTGGCTTCTACTGCCTGATGCAAGCCATCAGACCAGCGGCGTCCCGGCATCAATCGCCCGGTGAATTCGTCCACAATAATGACTTCGCCATCTTTCACCACGTATTCCACGTCTCGCCGATACATGGAATGCGCCTTCACGGCAGTCTCAACGTGGTGCTTCATCGCCCAGTTTTCCGGATCGGCGATGTTCTCTATCCCCAGCAGCTTTTCAACTTTCTCCCAGCCCTGGTCTGTGATGGTCGTATTCTTGTGCTTCTCGTCAATCACAAAGTCGCCGGTGTATTCCTTGGGCTCTCCCGGTGGCTTCTCAATTTCCTCACCTTTCACCAGGTGCGGAATCACGTTGTTCGCCTTCCCGTATTTGTCTGTGGACTCATCGCTCTGCCCGCTGATAATCAGCGGCGTTCTGGCTTCGTCAATCAAAATGGAATCAACTTCGTCCACAATGCCAAAGTTGTGTCCGCGCTGCACGCACTCCGCCAGGTCAAATTTCATGTTGTCGCGCAGATAATCAAAACCGTATTCGTTGTTCGTGCCGTAGGTCACGTCGGCGGTGTAAGCTTCGCGGCGTTCGTCATCGTCTAGGTCATGCACAATTACGCCCACGCTCAGGCCCAGGAAACGATAAAGCTTGCCCATCCATTCTGAGTCGCGTTTGGCCAGATAATCGTTCACGGTAACCACGTGGACTCCGTCGCCGCTCAGCGCGTTCAAATAAACCGGCAGCGTTGCCACCAGCGTTTTGCCTTCACCAGTCTTCATTTCAGAGATCTTGCCCTGGTGTAAAACAATGCCGCCAATCATCTGCACGTCAAAGTGGCGCATGCCCAGCGCGCGTACGCCGCCTTCGCGGCACACCGCAAACGCTTCCGGCAAAATCTCAGTCAGCACATCATTCCGCTCCGCCAGCCGGCGCTTTTCCAGCTCTTCAATCTGCGTGCGCAGGCCCTCTTCCGGCGCGCTCTTCATCTCCGCTGCCAGCCGGGCAATTTCGGCGTCCACATCTTTGAGCCGGTCTTTAATGCGCGCACGGAACTCCGCCGTCTTGCCGCGCAGCTGTTCGTCCGTCAGCGGCTTCAACTGCGATTCAAGAGCATTAATCTGGTCAACCAGCGGCTGCATCCGCTTGATTTCCCGTTCGTTACTGGTGCCAAAAACCTTGGCGAGTGCTTTTCCTATCAAAGTGTGGTTTCCCTCAGAAAGTACGCCGTGGTGCGCGCAAAGTTACACAATTAAAAGCCTAACATATTGGATGAGGCGGGCTGGCTTGGCGGCTCAACGCTTCTCAATCAGATGTTTGTAGGAGCGCCGATTTCTCATAAACATGAAGACGCTTTTTGGGCTCAAAAGTTAGTCCGGCTACAACTAAATACAAATTCATAAAACAATAGAGCTGCAAGGCGCTTAAAATCGAGTTAAAATCATGTAAATAAACAACTTATGTTAGCATGCGTGGGTCTTAAAAACAAGCGTTATCGTTCCGCGAATATGCGTATGTTGTGCAAGAAATGGGAGTGAAATATCATTTCATCATGCTGAGCCGCTTTGGTTTAACTCTATTGCTCCTGATTGGAATTGCCGTCACAAGCCAGGCTCAGAACCCGCCGCGCAGATTTGCCCTGACCAAATTTGATAACACTGGCTGCCGGTTCAAGGGGCGCAGTCAGGATTGTTCAGGGAAAGTGATGGCACAGATTCTTGCCGGGGGGAAAGCCTCCATTCCAATCCTCATCGCACAACTCACTGACACCGGACGTACCCGTGAGCCCATAGAAGACTATTGGGCTGAAACCAGTGCGGGGGACGTTGCCTATATTGTGCTCGCAGACTTGTTTACAGATTCTGACTGGAAGACATTCAACATGCCCGGCGTCCCAGGCTGGGCCGTTATCTCAGCAGATTGCCATAATGATTCGGAAAGCTGCTGGCGCGAATACCTCAAA